>CAYHTC010000120.1:0-7375 GCA_964359445.1 uncultured Sediminibacterium sp.
CCCTGATAAAATAATTTTTATAGCAGATGACCCTAACACCTCATATCAGATATAAACTACAGGCAACCATTTTTGCCCTGCTAGTGTTTTGTTCAACCACCAACAGCCAATTAAGCACAAGCAAACTCGAAGAAAAGTTTAACCGGTATGGTGAAAGGGTTTTACAGGAGAAACTGTATATGCATGTAGACAGAAATTATTATCTCGCCGGCGATATTATATGGTATAAACTATATGTAGTGGACGCCTCATTACATCAACCACTCGATATTAGTAAAGTTGCCTATGTAGAAGTAATTGACGAAAATAATACGGCTGTAATGCAGTCGAAGATCTTCTTACAAAATGGAAAGGGTAACGGTTCCTTTTCAATTCCTATATCCATCCAATCAGCTAACTATAAGATCCGTGCCTATACCAACTGGATGAAAAATAGCGGACCTGATTATTTTTTTGAGAAACAGATTACTATTGTAAATACACACAAAAATAGGGACTTGTTGGTACCTCCTATACAAACCAAATTTACGCCCGATATTCGATTCTTTCCTGAGGGCGGCAATCTGGTTTACGGTATCAATTCAAAAATAGCCTGTAAAGTAGTGGGGGCGGGTGGAAAAGGTCTATCATTCGATGGGGTGATAATTGATGAGAACAATGATTCCATTGCCCGTTTTCAATCCTTACAATTTGGGATGGGTAGTTTTAGTTTTACGCCTTTACTAAATCATACGTACAAAGCCATCGTAACAGTTGGTGAACATACATTTACCAATGCCCTACCCCAAATATATGCACAGGGATATATAATGCAGTTACATACGGCCGATAAAACACATCTAACCGTAACGGTACAAACCAATATCACAGATCCGGGTAATTTATTTTTATTGGTGCATACCAGGCAATCACTCAAAACAGTATTGCAGTCTGAAATGGAAAAAGGAAAAGCTTCCTTTGACATTGATCCGGCAAAATTGGGTGATGGAATCTCACAGTTTACGATATTCAATAACAAAGGAAAACCTGTTTGCGAACGTTTGTATTTTACATACCCTGCGAAACCCCTTTCTATTCAGGTAACCGGCAACCTGCCCATTTATACAACAAGGTCAAGAATAGACCTTTCCATCGAGCCGGTTGGTCAACCCAAAACGGATATGTCTGTAGCCGTGTATAAGTTAGACGGATTACAAACACCTGATGAAAGCAATATCCAAACATTTTTATGGCTCAGTTCTGATCTGAAAGGACAGGTAGAATCGCCTGGTTTTTATTTCGGTAATAACCGCGAAGAAACCATTCCTGCCATAGACAATCTCATGCTTACACAGGGATGGCGTAGGTTTAAGTGGGATGATATTTTACAGGATACAACCCCTGCCCTATCTTTTCCTCCCGAATTCAACGGCCATATCATAACCGGGAAAGTGGTGAGTAGTGTTACCGGAAAGCTGCTGGCAAATATTGAAACCTATGTATCGGTTCCCGGATTGAATTCAAATTTCAAAACCTTTATTAGTGATAGTACCGGTAAACTAAAATTCGATTTTAAAACGATGAAAGGCTCATCTGAAATTATTGTGCAGACCAATCCAACGGCAGATACGCTTACACATGTAGAAATTGCGAATCCTTTTGCTGAACAGTATTCAACTGTTCGTATCCCTTCCTTTTATCTTTCTGCCGCCAAGGAAGATATACTGCTTGATCAGAGTGTTGGCGTACAGGTACAGAACTTATATGCAGGAACAAAATTAAAACGTTTTTTACAGTTGACTGATACGGTATCCCTATTCGAAAATCCTCCGGATGCAGTATATATGATGGATGATTATACCCGCTTTAGCACGATAGAAGAAGTACTACGAGAGTATGTTACCCTGATGGATGTACAAAAAAGAAAAAGCGGGTTTTCTATACAGTTGTTGGATAATTTTTTTATACCGCTCCCCGAAATGGCCAACCGTTTCTTTTTTCAAGCCGATCCGTTAATACTGGTGGATGGGGTGCCTGTTTTCAATGTTAACTGGTTAATGGGTTATGATCCATTGAAGATGCGGAAACTGGAAGTATATAACAGGCGCTATTTTCTGGGAAATTCTTTTTTCTCCGGTATCCTTAACTGGACCAGTTACAAAGGCGATCTTGCCAATTTTGAACTTGATCCCCGTGCAGTGGTGATAGATTATGAGGGCTTACAATTACAAAGAGAATTTTATTCGCCCTCGTATGAGGCAGGTAACCCCGATGTATCTACCCATATACCCGATTTCAGAACACTGCTCTATTGGTCGCCGGAAATTATGCCCAATAAAAATGGGGAGCACCCTATTAAATTCTATACCTCTGACAAAAAAGGGAAATATGTTGCCGTAATTCAGGGCTTGAGTGCTAATGGACAATGTGGGAGTACATTGGTACAATTTGAGGTGAGGTAATTTAGATTCTATTTCAAAATTGCATAATGAGCCATAGGATTTTAGCAATGGCATCACGTAGTTTTGGTGTTACATTTACTTCATTAGCAAATTTCTTCCACTGACTAACTATATCATTTATTTCCTTGATAATACTAACCGATTTTTTACATTTGATAGATTCGGCAACTAACTGCAACCCATACTGTTACCGCAGTTCAAACACTTGTAACAGGTACCGCTGCGGATGGTGATGTGGCCGCAGGTATTACAGGCGGGCGCATCACTCTGCATACTTTTGGCGGCAGCATTCACTGCATCCATACCAGATTCGGCCCTGACAGGCGCCGTGGCTCTCTGCAGCTTTTGTGGCTGAGCCGCCGTAGTTGCATTTGCTGAAGAACCCGTAACACGTACACTGCTCAACTCAGGCTTTCCCAAAAAAGTAGCTTCTCCCTCCTCTCCTCCACCGGTATTACCAATGGTTGGTTTGTCAAGTACATGTACCAGATCTGTTCTGCCTAAATATTCAAACGCCAGGGCGCGGAATACAAAGTCAACCAACGAAGTGGTGGTCTTGATATTCGGGTGATCCACCATGCCGGATGGTTCAAACTTGGTGAACACAAATTTCTCTACAAATTCTTCCAGCGGCACACCATACTGCAGACCCACAGAAATAGCGATAGCGAAACAGTTCATGAAACTGCGAAGGGTAGAACCTTCTTTGGCCAGATCAATAAATATCTCTCCCAAAGTACCATCCTGGTATTCACCGGTTCTCAGGAAAATAACCTGTCCGCCAATCTTTGCTTTCTGTGTAAAGCCCCTGCGTTTAGACGGCAATGATTTCTTTTCTACGATACCCGATAAAGCACGTTTGAATTTGGTATCAGTAGAAGCCTGCATACGTTTCTGCACTTCTTCCAGTAATTCATCCACCGTTAATGTACTCAGGTCAACAATATTCGAAGGCGCTTCACTAATAACCACCTGTTCATTACCGCTGGCAGCTTCTGTTTCCTCTGTTTTCTTTTTCTTGTCAGACTTATTACTCAATGGCTGACTCAATTTAGAGCCATCACGGTAGAGTGCATTCGCTTTTAATCCCAGTTGCCAGCTCAGCAGGTAGCAATCAGCAATTTCATCAACAGTTGCTTCATGCGGCAGGTTAATGGTTTTAGAGATGGCGCCGCTTAAGAAAGGCTGACAGGCGGCCATCATACGGATATGCCCGTAAGCATGAATATATCTTTCTCCTTTTTTACCGCATTTGTTAGCGCAGTCAAATACAGGCAGGTGTTCATCTTTCAGGAAGGGTGCGCCTTCAATGGTCATGGTGCCACACACATAATCATTGGCAGCATCTATCTGTTCTTCTGTAAAGCCCAGTTCTTCCAGCAGGTTAAAGCTCCAGTCGCTGTATTGTGCTTCAGAAAAACCAAGACGCTGCATACACTCATCACCCAATGTAAAGCGGTTGAAAATAAAACCAATTTCAAAAGCAGATTTGGCTACACTGTTCAGTTTGGCAATTTCTTCAGCGGTAAATCCTTTTTCACTTAATGATGTGGAATTCACAAAAGGCGCATCTTCAAAACTGGCGGCGCCTACTGCATATTTTTCAATGGCTTCCGCTTCTGTTGGATTATACCCAAGGTTTCTTAAAGCCTGTGGTACGGATTGATTGATGATTTTGAAATAACCACCCCCGCTTAATTTTTTAAATTTCACCAGGGCAAAATCAGGTTCAACACCGGTAGTATCGCAATCCATTACCAAACCAATGGTTCCGGTTGGGGCAATCACGGTAGTTTGTGCATTGCGGTAACCGTTTTTCTCTCCCAACTGCACCGCATCATCCCATACTTTGGTAGCGGCTTTCAAAATATAGTCAGGGCAATATTGTGCCTTGATGCCCTGTGGTTTAATTTCAATACCAACGTAGGCTTCTTCCGCGTCATAAGCGGCCGCACGGTGGTTGCGCATTACGCGAAGCATATCCTCTTTATTCTCTTCGTATTTATCAAACGCACCCAGGAATCCGGCCATCTCTGCAGAGGTCGTGTAAGCAACACCAGTCATGATAGCCGAAATGGCCCCTGCAATACCGCGCGCCTCTTCACTATCATAAGGAATACCACTAACCATCAGCATGGAACCGAGGTTGGCAAAGCCAAGTCCGAGTGTTCTGTAATCGTATGATAACTGTGCCACTTCTTTAGAAGGGAACTGAGCCATTAATACAGATATTTCCAAAACAGTGGTCCATAAACGGGTAGTATATTCAAACCCTTCTACATCAAAAATATTATTCTCTTCGGTATGAAACTTACGGAGGTTGATGGAAGCGAGGTTACAGGCCGTATTATCCAGGAACATGTATTCTGAACATGGGTTGGAAGCATTGATACGTCCGCCTTTCGGGCAGGTATGCCATTCATTGATGGTGGTATCATATTGTGTTCCGGGGTCGGCGCAGCGCCAGGCGGCATAAGAAATTTTTTCCCATACTTCGCGGGCAGGTATTCTGCTCATCACACGGCCATCGGTTCTGGCTTTCAGTTCCCAATCGCCATTTTCTTCGAGGGCCTTGAAAAATGAGTTAGGGATACGAACAGAGTTATTGGAGTTCTGACCTGAAACCGTTGCATAGGCTTCTCCTTCATAACTGTTGTCGTAACCGGCTTCTACCAGGGCAGCTACTTTTTTCTCTTCACCCATTTTCCAGTTAATGAATTCCATGATCTCGGGGTGATCGAGGTCAAGACAAACCATTTTGGCTGCCCGGCGGGTAGTTCCGCCACTTTTGATAGCGCCTGCGGCACGGTCGCCGATTTTCAGAAAACTCATCAAACCGCTGGATGTACCGCCACCACTTAATTTTTCACCGCCACCGCGTATTTGTGAAAAGTTGGTACCCACACCTGACCCATATTTGAAAATGCGCGCCTCACGGGTCCAGAGATCCATAATACCGCCCTCATTCACCAGGTCATCACTCACGCTCAGGATAAAGCAGGCATGTGGCTGGGGACGTTCGTATGCATTGGTTGATTTCTTCAGTTTACGATCTTTCGGATCAACAAAATAGTGACCCTGTGGCTTGCCGGTGATGCCATAACTTTCGTGTAAACCGGTATTGAACCATTGTGGTGAATTGGGTACACAGGCCTGGTTAAGAATACTGTATACCAGCTCATCATAAAATACCAATGCGTCTTTATCTGAAGAAAAATAATTATAACGTTCACCCCAAACACGCCAGCAATTGGCCATACGGTGTGCCACCTGTTTAACGCTGGTTTCCCTGCCAATCGACCCATCCGGCTGTGGTACACCCGCTTTACGGAAATATTTCTGCGCAAGAATATCTGTAGCAATCTGGCTCCATTGTTTGGGAACCTCTACATTATTCATTTCAAATACCTTCTCCCCATTCGGATTTTTGATTACACTGTCGCGGTAATCATATTCAAACATATCAAAAGGACTAACACCTTCCTGGGTGAATCTACGGCCAAATTGTAAGCCTTTGGCGGCGCGTGGGTTAGACATGCGTTATTTCAGTTTAACAGGTAATTGTAATGGGCCCCTGGTTAACGAATTGTTAAGCGGTTGACGAAAATATCCTTCCGCAAGCAGAAATCAAGGTTGTAAATATCAACACATTGTGGATAAGGAACGGGGATTATTTCGCACCTCAAATCCCCATTGAATTTGAGCGAATGTTAACATCTGTAGAAAAGAATATTTGATAAAAAGCATTGTGGAATGGGTTATTTTCCTTAAATGAGACTAAGCGGTTTTGGACCAGGAAGCCGGCCCGTTCTTCGGCCCCGGAGGGATAAGGAATAATGCCCTATCTTTCAGTTTGGTAAGTCCCAAACGGGCTTTAAAAAATAAGTAAAAACTTTTCTGCATTTTTGCATCAGTATCATTTAATTCCGAATGAAGCAGGTCTTATATCAGCAGTTTGTTGAAAAAAAGCAATCGGGCAAAAAATCATTTGCTGTTCTGATCGATCCCGATAAGGTTGACAATGAAAAAATTGATCAACTGCTTAGCCTTGCCATTGACGCGAAAGTGGATTATTTTTTAGTGGGTGGCAGCCTGGTTATATCCAGTCATCTGGATGAATGTATCCGGCAGATCAGGTCCTGCGCCAATATCCCCGTATTATTATTTCCGGGTTCCCCTTCACAGGTAAGTAAATATGCGGATGCCCTGTTATATCTTTCATTGATATCCGGCCGTAATCCGGAATTATTAATTGGCCAGCATGTAATCAGTGCATCTTTTGTAAAAAACAGCGGACTGGAAATTATACCTACAGGATATATGGTGATTGATGGCGGGGCCCCTACCACAGTATCCTATATTTCGAATGCTACCCCTATTCCTGCCGATAAAAATGACATTGCCATGTGTACCGCCATGGCAGGCGAAATGCTCGGCATGAAGCTAATATACATGGATGCGGGCAGCGGCGCCAAAAGGCCCATTACAGAAACCATGATCGAAAAAGTGGCCTGCAATATCGGGATCCCTCTCATTATTGGCGGAGGCATTACCGAACCGGAGAAGGCATACCGTAATTGTAAGGCTGGCGCCGATGTAATTGTGGTGGGTAATGCCATCGAAAAAGACGCTTCACTGATTGCTGAGATCAGTCATGCGGTGCATAGTGTGCCGGTGGATGCCCTGAAGTGAACACTGAAAGCCGAAAGCAATCTTAGAATGCAGAAAACCATACAATAACAATTGCTTTTCTATACGGCCCATGGAAATCTCATCCAAAAAATAATTTTCCTCACCTTATTACGCTCAGCTTTTATTGGTTCTTCCCCGCAGGTGGCGCCACAGGTCTCGATTTTCCCGGGTTATCCAGTTCAGAAATATCCACTCGTGATGGTGTTTCTTTCCCGCTTACAATACCTTTCGAACTTAAGGCA
>CAYHTC010000121.1:0-7345 GCA_964359445.1 uncultured Sediminibacterium sp.
TCCATCACGGATTATTTTAAGAAGAGGATCGGGGGTGATTGCAGTTTCTGCCCGGGTTTTCTTAACTTTTCTTGTTTATCTTCACCCTGCATTCAAACCCCATTCATAAAGTTACATGGAAAATCAGCAGAGCCATAAAATCAACCGTTATTTTTTCCTGGGGGTGATCATTGTACTCGGACTGTTCCTCATGTATAGCCTGATTGAATTCTTTACGGCCTTCCTGGCAGCAATCATGTTTTATGTACTCAGCAAACGTTTTATACGCTGGCTCATCAAAAGAAAAGGATGGCACAAATCCTGGGCCGCGGTACTGGTTATCATAATTTCCTTTTTCATTATCCTGCTGCCCATTTCCTTACTGGCTGCCATGCTTTTTAAAAAAGCGCAACTGGTGGGCGCCAATCTGCAAACAACCGTTATCGAACCCTTAAAAAACCTGGACGCCCAGCTCCAGTCGCGCTTTCATTTTATCCTGCTGTCAGAAAAAAATATCGCGCAGGCTCAATCTCTTATCACAGATTTTATTTCTTCTTTATTAAACCAGGGACTGAATTTATTGGGAACGATTACCATGATGTATTTCTTTTTATACTTCCTCATCATTAATATCAACCGCATGGAAGCGGCTATCATATTTTATCTTCCCTTCAAACGCAGTAAGATACAGCTCTTTGGCGATGAACTTAAGGCGCAAACTTTCAGCAACGCGGTAGGCGTTCCCCTGATCGCGGTAGTTCAGGGTTTTGTTGCTTATATTTCCTTTTTAATCGCCGGCGTTCCGGAAGCAGGCTTCTGGGCCGTGATTACCGGCGTTACTTCTATCCTGCCAATCATTGGAACCGGACTGGTCTGGATTCCGATCAGTATATATTTATTGGCCAGTCATCAAACCTGGCAGGGATTATTTGTTTTTATATATGGTCTTACCATTTTAAGTTCCACAGATAATGTGGTCCGTTTTTTACTGGCCAAAAAAATGGCTGATGTGCATCCCGTGGTAACGGTATTGGGTGTTATTATCGGGATTCAATATTTTGGGATAACCGGTCTCGTTTTCGGGCCATTACTCATTTCCTATTTTATTACCCTCCTGCGCATCTATTATACTGAATACCAAAAACCCGGCCTGGTTAATAAACGCAGGCCTCCGGCAGCTTCGGCTTACTTTCATATACCTTTCCTCGGATCAAGGGTGAAAAAAAATGTATAGTGTGCCATTGAGCTCTATGCCTTCAGTAACCACTGGTATAATAAAGCTGCAAGCACCGCCCCAATAACCGGCCCTGCAACCGGTATCCAGCTATACCCCCAGTCACTGCCCTGTTTATTTTTAATAGGTAACAAAGCATGCATTATACGCGGGCCCAGATCCCTGGCGGGGTTAATGGCATAACCGGTTGTACCACCCAGACTAAGACCAATACCCAGTACCAGTAAGGCAACGGGCAAAGCATCCAGTGAGCCCAGCGAATGCTGTGATTTGGTGATGAAAAGAATGGCCAGTATAAACACAAAGGTTCCGATGAATTCTGATAACACATTATCCGCAGGACTGCTGATAGAGGGTGAGGTACAGAATACACCACGCTTGGCGGCGGCATCATCTGTGGCATTAAAATGCTGGCGATAGGCCAGCCATACTATTAAAGCGCCGAGCATGGCGCCGAGTAACTGGGCAAGGATATAAGCGGGTACCAGCGCCCAACTGAACTTTCCAATCGTTGCCAGTGCAATGGTTACCGCGGGGTTCAGGTGCGCGCCGCTAATGGATGCTGTAGCATACACAGCCACAAATACACCAATGGCCCATCCGAATGTGATGGATATTAATCCGCCATTATTTCCCTTGGTTTTTTGTAAAATAACATTGGCCACCACACCATCCCCCAGGATGATCAGTATGGCGGTTCCCATTAATTCGGCAATGAAAGGTGTCATAAAGCGATCGTTTTTTTACTTACAGGTTGAAGTTAAGAAAGTAAATATTGTCCGGCAAGTAAAGTAAAACCTGAAACCTGCGCTGATTCCCATTCCGCGTCTTTACCTAATTCCGCAGCCATTATGGATGCCACAGTTGGCGCAGAAGCAATGGCAGCATTCGCATCCAGAAAAAGCAACCGGGTTCTTCTGGCTAATATATCTTCAACAGTCAGCGCCATCTCATATCGCACTGCATATACTATTTCTGCTTTTTGATAAGGATACCCTGCATGAATGGGTTCCGCAAGTGATGCATCCAACTGAATCATACCGGTAATGATGGCCGCCCTCTCTGCGGGATTACCTATTAATAAAGTTCTGGTAATACATTCCCTTTTAGCCTGCTTGGAAATGAACACCGCATTACTCACCGCGTCCTCAGCCATCTTGCGATAGGTGGTCCACTTACCGCCGGTAATGGTTACCAGTCCACTCAATGCGATCACCAGTGTATGATCGCGCGATAATAAAGCGGTGCCTTTAGCTTCACTGGTTTTTACCAGGGGCCTGAGCCCCGCATACACCGCTTTTACATCGCTTCTTTGAATATGGGCCGTTCCATAACGGTTAATATGCTTTAAAATAAAATCGATCTCTTCCCACAGTGGCTTAGGCTCTATTACAGCAGTAGCAACAGGTGTATCCGTTGTACCCAATACTATTTTATGATGCCAGGGCACCGCAAATAATACCCTGCCATCATCTGTCTTAGGTATCATCATCGCCGTGGTTCCGGGAAATAAAGCGGCATCCACTACCAGGTGAATGCCTTGTGATGGCGTTACCAGATCATGCTTCGCCGCGTCATCCATCTGCATCACCGCATCTGTAAACACACCGGTCGCATTAATCACGGCTTTGGCAGTTGCCATATATTCTTTACCTGTGAGGGTATCCATACAGGTTACCCCACTTATTTTTCCATTCTGTTTATGAAAGCCCGTTGCCTTGCAATAGTTGAGAATGATGGCGCCCTGTTTAGCCGCGGTAACCGCCAGATCGGTACAGAGCCGGCTATCATCAAACTGTCCGTCAAAATATAAAATGCCCCCGGCCAATTTTGCGGGATTGATCGCCGGCAGATGAGCGATGGTTTCTTTTTTTGACAGTACCCTTGTTTTGCCCAGGGATAATTTTCCCGATAAGAGATCATACATTTTTAATCCAACAGCATAATATAATTTCTCCCACCAGCTAAAAACCGGTACCACAAAGGGTTGTACAGAAGTAAGGTGAGGAGCGTTCCGCAACAAAAAAGCCCTTTCGCGCAGGGCCTCTTTTACCAGTTTGATATTACCCTGCTGCAAATAACGCACCCCGCCATGCACTAATTTGGTGGACCTGCCTGATGTACCTTTTGCAAAATCATATTGCTCTATCAGCAAAGTAGTGTACCCTCTTGAAACGGCATCCAATGCAGACCCCAGCCCGGTGGCGCCACCGCCAATAATGAGGATGTCGAATGATGATGATGCAGTTAGTTGTTGAAGGGAAGTAGTGCGGGACATGAATGAATTAATGATAGAATGAGAATGATAGGTTTCCTTAGACTGATTTTTTTATACGCTCCAGGATATGGCGGCGTTTATGGCGCGGGACCATCCGGTGGATAATGCATTTCTTTTTTCTTCAGTCATGGTTGGGCTGAAAGTTCTTTCCATTTGCCATTGCTGCCGGATATCTTCCATGCTGCTCCAGTAGCCTACGGCAAGTCCTGCAAGATACGCCGCTCCCAAAGCAGTGGTTTCAATAATGGTGGGGCGGATCACTTTGGTATTGAGGAGATCACTCTGAAACTGCATCAGTAAATTATTGGCTGTTGCGCCACCATCTACCCTTAATTCTTTTATCGCGATTCCCGAATCAGCTTCCATCGCTTTTAATACATCCATGGTTTGATAGGCGATACTATCCAAAGCGGCCCGCGCTATATGCGCGCCGGTGGTGCCGCGGGTAATGCCCACTATCGTTCCCCTCGCATGCTGGTTCCAGTATGGCGCACCCAATCCCGCAAAGGCAGGAACCACGTATACGCCATCCGTTCCCGGTACTCCGGCTGCCAGTGTTTCTACCTCTGCCGAAGTGCGGATAATTTTTAAGCCATCGCGCAACCACTGCACCACGGCTCCCGCAATAAATACACTTCCTTCCAGTGCATACTGTGTTACACCATTCACCTGCCACGCAACAGTAGTCAGCAAATGATTGGTAGAAGGCACGGCTTTTTCTCCCGTATTCATCAACATAAAACAGCCGGTGCCATAGGTATTCTTTACCATACCGGGTTGTGTACACATCTGTCCAAACAATGCCGCCTGCTGGTCGCCGGCTATTCCCGCAACAGAAATAGCATGTGCCGTTAAAATATTTTGTGTGTGCCCATATACCTCACTGCTGCCGCGCACTTCGGGCAGAACGGAAGCCGGCACATCCAATATTTTCAGTAACTCCTCATCCCATTGTAATGAATGAATATTAAATAACATCGTTCTCGATGCATTCGAAACATCTGTGGCATGTACCTTCCCATTGGTTAGTTTCCATAAGAGCCAGCTATCAATCGTTCCAAAACACAATTCACCCCTGTTCGCTTTTTCCCTGGCTCCCGCTACATTATCCAGTACCCATTTTACTTTTGTTCCGGAAAAATACGCATCTACCACCAACACGGTTTTTTGCTGAATAGTTTTATCAATACCCGCTACTTTCAATGTATCACAAAAATCCGCGGTACGCCTGTCCTGCCAAACTATGGCATTATACACAGGCTGCCCGCTGGCCCTGTCCCATACCACCGTTGTCTCTCTCTGGTTGGTGATGCCGATGGCCGCTATATTTTTTACAGTTAGTCCGGCCTTGGTAATCGCTTCTGCCGCCACACCCAACTGGGTACTCCATATTTCATTGGCATCATGTTCTACCCATCCCGGTTTCGGAAATATTTGTTCAAACTCTTTTTGGGCAACGGAAATGATAGATCCTTTCTGATCAAATACAATCGCGCGACTGCTCGTAGTACCCTGGTCGAAGGATAAGATATATTGGTTCATGGGCAAGCGTTTTATTGAAGATAACTATTTCTGCGCCTTCAGCCATGGTTCCGGATTTTGCGGTACACTTTTATCGTTCATGATCATAAACAGCAGGATACCCTCACCATCAATGGATGTGCCCGACTTACCCAGTACCGAACCGGCTTTTACTTCCTGTCCGGCGGAAACAGATACATTCGACAAATGATTATAGCCACTGAAATATTTACCATGTTGCACTACCAGCAACTGCTCGCCATCCACTTCGCCGGCATAAATTACTTTACCATCCGCAATGGCTTTAACGGTTGATCCTACAGGAAGCGATATTTCAATGCCATCCGTTTTACGGATAAGTTTGGTGCCCGGAATTTTTTCCGTACCAAAATGGGCAGTGATCACACCGGTAGCTACCGGCCAGGGCAGGCGGCCCCTGTTATTTTCAAAATTGATAGACATTTCCATACCCTCCGGGGTAGACTCCAGCGGCGAATAGGCCCTGTCCCTTCCATTCGCTGTTACGCCGGTAACAGGCTCATTAGTCAGGGTTGATTTGGAAGGTTTGCCAACCGATGGATTTATTTTAACTTTACTATCCGCGCCTGTTTCTGTTTTCTTCTTTTCTTCCAGCGCTTTTAACCTGGCGGCTTCTTTTCTTTTAGCTTCTTCAATTTCACGCCGGATAATGGCATTGAATGCCTGCTGTATTTTCTGACGTTGTTTTTCCTTATCACGTATCTGCGCTGTCAGTTCCTTTTCTTTCCCCTTCAGTCGCGCCACTACCTGGTCCTGCTCCTTTTTATCTTCCTGTAATACCTTTAGTTGCTCACTTTGCGACAGTAAGCTTTTAAGCCTTTCTTTTTTGTTGCCACTGAGAACAGCAATTTTTTCCTGTAATAACAGATCCGATTTTGCGATGGCGCCGGCCTGTGTTTCCCTGTTCCGGCGATAACTTTTCAGGTAAGTAACGCGTTTAACGGCATCATTAAAATTCCTCGCGGAAAATAAAAAATTCAGGTACTCATAACTGCTCCTGTTTTTGTAAGCAAACACGATGCTTTTGGCATATTTCATCTTCAGCGTGTCCAGCTCTTTACGCAGGCGGTAAATATCGCGTTCATTCAGGTAGATGGTTTCATTCATCTGGCGAACCTGTTTATTAATGCTGTTCACCAGGTCCTCCCGGGCATTAATTTTTCTTTTAATGATGGCCAGTTGCTTGAGCGATATTTTTTTACTGTTCTGTGTTTCGCTGTAGAGTTTATTAAGCTCAATCAGCTCTTTCTGTATCTCATGTTCTTTTTTCTGTAATTCTTCCCTGGTGTTTTGCGCGGTAACACCAAACAGTATTACTGACACCAGAAAAACAACAGAAAGAATTCTCTTGATCATGATACGATGATTATATAATAAATACATGGCCCCTGCCGGCTGCTAAGTTGGGATAAATTACTTACGCCTGAATTTTTCAGGAACATCAAAATTGTATTTTAACGGTTCATTTAAAATAAATTCCTTGAAATCCATATAAATATCCAGTTTCGATTTTTCAGATAAGGTTATTTTCCGGTAAGTGGCAAACTGGTTAGGGCCCAGGGGCTGGTAAGCGCTTAAGCTAATATCGCAGGTTCTGTTTTTTTGTATATCCACATCATCCAGTTTGCTATGTAATACGCTAAAGTTGCTATTGTCTAAGGTAAGCAGGTGTTTAAAAACATTACCCACCATCAATACCAGCAACTGAGTGGCGCCCGCTTTAAAAGAGACCACATTACTGTTAATAAAGACCGGGTTACCAATGAGTATGTCCTGCAGTGTGTAAAAATCAAAAGGTATCTGCGTTATTTCCTGCAGGTAACTGATCGAACGGCGCATCACAGATTTTTCACCTGCCAGTTGCACGAGTATCACACTGTCTTTGTCAATTTTCGCTTCCAGTCCCACAGCCGATATCCCCAGGAAACTGCCCTTTATTTTAATCAGTATGATACTGTCTTTCCGCATACTCAGGTATGCGGTATATTTTTCACTTTTTTCGGGGCCCTCATAGTCTACCCTGATCTTTGCATTAAACGTAACAAAATCTATTTTACGTCTTACCACTTTCTCCAGTATATCCATCACAATAGCGGCAGAGTCTACCGCGGGAGATTCACTGATCACAACGGTTTGCGAAGAATCTTTTTTGTTGAACGCGTCCCGGATGGCCTGCGTTTTCTTTACCGTTCTGCAGGAAAATACCATCACATCATCCATCAGTAATAAGGTAAGAGAATACTTCATATTGGTTATTGTTTTCCGGTATGTCCGAACCCGCCTTCTCCTCTTTC
>CAYHTC010000122.1:0-7314 GCA_964359445.1 uncultured Sediminibacterium sp.
TCTATCAAAGATATTTCACAGGCGCCAATACCAATAGAAGGGTAGGCCGGAATATTGGATGTAAAATCGCATTTGCGCAGAAATTCTACAAGTCGCTTGGCGCCGTTATTGCCATTATTGTCCAGTTGTTTTAATACATAGGCCGTTGCACAATTTCTGGATTTGGCCAATGCAAGCGCCATCGGCATAGCAGCGCCGGTACAGGTTTTTGAAGTAGCCGGCACCATCCCAAAGCCACCAAAATCTTGCTGGTTATCATACACGGTAGTATTAGGTGTAAAACCGGCCTCTTCAATGGCAAGGCTATACAACAAGGGTTTCATCGTAGATCCGATCTGTCTTTTGGTATTGATATTGGCATGATCGAATTTGTAGGTTTTATAATCGATACCCCCAACCCAGGCTTTGATCTGACCGTCTAATGGATTCATCACCATAAAACCAGCCTGTAACATTTGCCTGTGGTATTTAATAGAATCATAGGGCGTCATTACGGTGTCTTTGCCACGGGTATTGTTCCAGGCAAAAATGTGCATCTGTATTTTCTGGTCAAAGGTTTTGCGGATATCTTCATCATCCATCCCTTCTTTTTTCAGATTTTGCCAACGATCACTTTGTTTAGCCGCCGCTTCCAGCACATACTCATATCCTTTCCAAACAGTACCTTTTTTCATGTTTTTCTGTGCGTTCAGCAGTTTCTGCATATAGCTGATATGTTTAGCTACGGATTCTTCCGCATACAGTTGCATGCGCGGATTAATAGTGGTATATATCTTCAGCCCATCCCTGTATAGATTGTAACTGTCGCCATTATTTTTTTTGTGTTCCTTACACCATTTTTTCATTTCCTCACCCAGTATCATTCTGAAATAGGGTCCCAGTCCATTGTTCTCATTTAATTTTTTATAACTGAGCTCTATGGGCCGTCTCTTTAATATTTCCGATTCAGCCGCAGTAAGATAATTTTTGCTAACCATCCTGTTCAAAACGAGGTTCCTTCTTTCCAATGCTCTTCTTGGATTGGTACGTGGATTATAAATGCCCGGACCGTTAACCATTCCAATCAATACAGCGGCTTCTTCTACATTGATGCGGTCCGGTTCTTTTTGAAAAAAGGTAATGGAGGCATTCCTGATACCGAATACATTATCGCCAAAAGCTACTGTATTCAGGTACAGTGTCAGAATTTCCTCTTTGGTAAAGTGCCTTTCCAGCTTAATGGCAATGATGGCTTCTTTCAGTTTCTGAATACTTCTCAGCAAAAAATTCTTGGTACTCCAGTTTTCCGTAAACAGGTTTTTGGCTGTTTGCATGGTAATGGTACTGGCGCCGCCTTCACTTCCTAAATACACAAATGCACGCATTAATGAAAGTCCATCAATACCGCTATGATCATAGAATCGTTTATCCTCAGTAGCCACCAATGCATTAATCACATGTTTGCTGATATCTTTATTTAACACATCCACCCGGTCCTCAATATAATATTTTCCCATAGGTGTTCCGTCATCCGCAAATACCTGACTGGCCTGTGAGGCGGATGGGTTCTCGATATCATCAATAGAAGGCATATCACCAATCCAACCCCAGCTTATGACCAGGATCAATAAGATGACAGCAGCAAAGCCGCCAAAAAAAATGCGCCAGAATATTTTTACAGACTTTGTCATAGAAACTGAATATGGAATGATGCGTATAAAGATGTAAAGCTAAAAAAGAGTTTGGCAGGCATGGTATCTGTTTGGTTAAAATTTGTCCGGAAATACCTGTTGAATAAATGTATGGTACCCGTCTACATCTTCTTTGCTTACGAGAATATTCATATTGGCATTACTTATGATACTGAAACTATATTTATCCGGCGTTAACCATGGTATGATACGGGATTTGGCCAGCGGTTTTGTCCTGTCAATGTATAAAATAGCATCCCTTGCATTCACAAACGGCCCTATCAGCAGAAACTGGTATTGATTATTAATGCGACGGTTGTAAATGTCGATCATTTGCCCGGAATAACTATCCTGGTTATACCGGTTAAAAGCATTTCGGCTCTCGGTGATGAAGATCGGGTCTACCTTGTTCAAAACAACCACTACATATTGGGTATCTGCTGCATTGAATGTATAGCTGGTATTGTTTATTGAACTTGCCTGGATGGCATTGGTGATCTCTGGTTTTTTAAGTGGCGCTTTGGGTAATTGTGAAATAGAATCTTTTTTAATCACCGCAGCAGTGGAAATGGTTTTGGTATTACTTATGTCAACCAATTCTTTTTTTATAACCTGCAACTGTTTGGGTATGTTGGTTGCGGTATCTTTTTTCATCGGGGTATTGGCAACGAGTGGAACGGCGCTGTTGAGATCCACGCGGCGTGAAACAATTTCTTCGGTTTTGTTGACGTTCAGGTTGGTCAGATAGTTTTCAATCTGGTATCTTCTTTTGAGTACATCTATCATGGTAGATGCTTTCTCCGCCAATGGAGATTTATCGAAAAGGGTTACGATATTTTCCAAACGGTTAATGGCCGTACTATCCTGTTTTTGTTTGATGTAATAGATAGATTCTATATATAATAATTGTGGTGTCCAGAAGGATTTGCCAAATTGTTTATCGGCCTTTAGTTTGGCTTCTTTGGCTTCCTCGAATTTGCCTGCCAGGAACAGGTTGTAAATAGCGGCATATTGTTTTTCAGCGGGATCCGTTTTCTTCTCCGGGTTGGTCAGTTCATTATTTAGTTGTTTGGCAAACCTGCCACCCGCAAAATATCTTTGTAACATGGTTGAAACCGAATCCGCTTTATGCTGGTCGCCATTTTTTTTGTAGCAATAAGCTAAATTGAAAAATATTTCCTCCGCTTCTCCATTCCCGGGGAATCGTTTTAACAGTTCTTCATACATTTCAATGGCAGACGGAAAGTCTTCCAGTTGTTGCTGAAAAGTGGCGGCATTGCTTAAGAGCGCTTTTTTAATGGCGTTATATGAATTGTCTTTTTGCGCCCAGGTTAACGGGATGTCTTTGCTCACAGATTCAATTGTTAACTCTTTGTCTTCCTCTTTTGCAGTGGTTGATTCTTTTTTCTCCTCTGTTGGTGTAACACTGGTTAAAGAACTGTTTACGGCATTTTGTCTTCGCCAGTTATCTACATTGGGCCGGTTGCCCCATCTGCTTTTAAATTCGCCCAGGCCCCTGGCTTTGAGAGAGGTATTCAGAAAATAAAATTCAGCCAAACCTGCACCAAAAAGGTCAGTAGCGGAAGCAGGGGTTGTTGATAGGTTATTGCCAAAGGAAACGGGCTCATTGGGTATATCTTTCAGTCCCCTTTCTTTTCGTAACTGTTTCACTATTTTTTTAACAAAAAGAGTTCTTTCTTCTTCTGAAAGTGAGGCCAAACGGAGCAGGCTGTCTTCTTTACTGATTATATACTGGTTGCCACTGATTATTTTTAACGCCGGCCTTCGTTCAACCACTCTTTGCTGATCAGTTTCTTTGAGTAAGGATATTTGTATGCTGTCGTAATACCGGTAAGACAACGCGTAGGCTTTACGGGTATAATTCATATCGCCCAGTAACAAAAAAGTTTTTTGCTTTTGTTCGTCATTATTTTCATTAAACTTCAAACTATTCAGCAGTAAACTATGCGCGGCAGGATAGTTTTTTCTTTTCAATTCCAGTTCTGCAGCCGCGTAACAGATAATATCCCGATGCGTTACATACCGGTCGCGGCGTGCCATCTTCAACAATTCATCCAGATTTTTTTGAAGGGCATTTTCCTGTTTGCCGGCGGCAAGGCTAACCATATTAAGCCTGGCATATACTTCCATTAACGGATCAGTGGTATGTTGAACGGACCGTTCAAAGAATATGATGGCCTGTGAATCCTTATTTGCTTTTTCGTAGAGTTGCGCGGCAAGAAATTCCCATCTCGCGGTTTCGAATTTGTTAGCAGCGTTTTTCAGCGCTTTGATTAAATGACCGGCGGCGCCTTCATATAACGCTTGCTTATACATTACATAAGCAATCATTTCATTCAGATCGGTTTGTAAGCGGGGCGGAAAATTAGGGTCAGTTCTTATCAACTCCAGTAAACTGGCAGCTTCTACCAGTTGGTCCTGCTCAATATATGTTCTTGCCTGCAAGATAAAACTTTCATTCCGGCTTGGGGGGAAGCTCATCAGCTTCTTCCATAAACCCGGGTTTTCACGGGTAGCAATGGTAAAAATACCATTCGTATTACTTGCATTGCTTCCGATGGGCAAATCATACCCATTGTCTTTTGGCGCAAATGCGTAATTGATATATTGAAATACATGTGTGGCCGAATCAAAATCTTTCCGGTACAGGTATGCCTTACCTAACAGCAGGTATAACTTATCTACCCAATTACTCCTGAGATCATGCAGGAGAATACCCGCGGTACATTTATAGATGACAGTATCTATCTGCCCCATAGCGGTTTCATCGAGACTGTAATTATAAAAAGAAAGCAGTCTGGTATAATCTTCTTTATACAGGCTCTTGGCCGAATCGATAATGCCGGTTAGTATTTGATTGGCATTGAAATAATAATTGAACCGGCTAACTGTGTTGTTATAAAATCTTTTTGTAGCCGGGAAAGTAGTGTAGCCGCTTTTCTCCGAAACAAGTGTCCGGGATTCAAATTTCTTCGGTTTTTTTATTTCAAATGAGAGATTGGGCTGGGCATTACTATTCGTCGAAAAAAATAAAATAAATAAGCAGGCGAGGCAGGTGGCTATCCTCCAATCACTCCGGTCGTATGATCTTAACTTCATCAGGTACATAAAATGTGTTTAAAAATACAGTTATTTCTCAATTGGGGATGGCGAAAAGCAGATTCATTATTACCTTTAGCCTGATTTAACAAAATGGCTAATTTAGAAATCAATAATACCCTCAAACGCCTCCGCAACAGTTACCGGCTTGTGGTAATGAATGATGATACCTATGAGGAAGTGGTTACTTTTCGCTTATCCCGGTTAAGTGTTTATATCGGATTGAGTACTGTATTCGTTTTACTGGTGGGTTTAACCATCGCTTTGATTGCCTTTTCTCCCTTAAAATACTATATCCCCGGTTATGGTACCCGGGAAAGCAGAACGGCTTTACAGGCGCTTAAAATCCGTACCGATTCCCTGGAACAGGCCATCCGTTACAAGGAACAGTACCTGGAGGGGGTTAAAAAAGTATTGATGGGTAATTCACCCGCGCAATTAGATACGGTACCGGCAGTTTTGCCCAAAACAGAATCTTCTAACGACTGAATCCTATGAAGGACAGAACCCCGGATTCTCTTATGCAATATGCAGGTTATGCCGTTCAATTGGCTGCAGGACTTGGTCTGGCTGTTTGGGCCGGTATTTGGTTGGACAGGAAAATAGCCATCGGAATACCTGTATTTAGCTGGTTATTACCTTTACTTTTATTGATAGGCATCCTGATAAAAGTGGTTAAAGACACTACAAAAAAATAATATGGAGCGGGAAAAAAAATTATGGGCAATACCCTTTATCAGTGTATTTGTTTTAGTAACCGGATTTTCCATTGCTTTACAGTCGCGGCTTGAAGCGAATACCATTAATCCGGCGGTAGTACTGGGCGCCAATACACTGTTATTCCTTTTCAGTTTGGTGAATATCTATTTTCAAAAGAAAAACATCAATAACGCTAACCAGTCAGCGGTTATCAGGGGTGTGATGGTGGGTACTTTCCTGAAATTAATGGGATTAGCCGCGGCTACCCTGATATACCTGATTGCCGCGGGCTCCGGCAGAAGTGTGAATGCCGTATTTATTGGGATGGGGCTTTATATCGTTTACACCTGGCTGGAAGTTCGTATTTCTTTACGATTGAAGCCCAAACCATAATGCCTGTATCTGAACATCCGATGCAGGCTTTGTATGACTATCTGCCTGATGGAACTTTTGAACGCGTAGTTAATTATATCCATCATTACAGGGTTCATCTCACCATTAGTAAGCATCGAAAATCGGTATTGGGCGATTACCGGCATTCCGGTTGGGGTGGTAATCACCGGATCAGTGTAAACGGTAACCTGAATAAATATGAATTCCTCATTACCCTGCTGCATGAACTGGCACACCTGCTAACTTATGAGCAATTTAAAAATAAGGTGGAACCACATGGTAAAGAATGGAAAAAACAGTACAGTCTTTTATTGGTTGCTTTTGTTCAGTGGCAGGTATTTCCAACCGATATAGCAGGGGCCCTGCAAAAATCCATCATCAGCCCATCTGCCACGGCCAATGGTGAAACCGAATTACTATTGATACTTCGTAAATATGATACCGTAAAAAAAGAGGGTCATCATCCAATCATAGAACTGCCGGAGGGTGCTTTATTCCGGACCGATAATGGCAAAATTTTCAGGAAAGGCGCCATGCGAAGAAAACGATATGAATGTGTGGAAATCAAAACCGGGCTTCGTTATACCTTTAGCCCGGTAACTGAAGTTCGCATAATGCCTGTTTCATAATGCTGATTAGAAAGTCCGGCTATTTCAAAAACACATAGAGCTTTCCCGTAAATAAAAAAACGCCGGCAACCAATATAACCGGCGTTTCATCTGATGTTTTAAGAGATGGTCAGGCTACTGCTTTCTTCACCAATTCTGCCGCTTCACTTAATTGTATAGCCGATTGTACTTTTAATCCGCTCTCATCAATCAATTTTTTAGCTTCAATAGCATTGGTACCCTGCAGGCGAACAATGATCGGGATATTAATATTGCCTAACTTATTAAAGGCTTCAATCACACCTGCCGCAACACGGTCGCAGCGAACGATTCCACCAAAAATATTGATCAGGATAGCTTTTACATTCGGGTCTTTCAAAATAATACGGAAACCGGCTTCTACGGTTTGTGCATTGGCAGAACCCCCTACATCCAGAAAATTGGCGGGCTCACCCCCGCTTAATTTGATCATATCCATCGTAGCCATGGCCAGTCCGGCGCCATTAACCATACAGCCTACATTACCATCTAATTTTACAAAGTTGAGGTTATACTGGCCGGCTTCCACCTCCGTAGGATCTTCTTCCGTAACATCTCTCAAAGCCGCAATATCGGGGTGACGCATTAAAGAATTGTCGTCGATATTCATTTTACAGTCAACGGCAATCATCTTGTCGTCACTGGTTTTAAACAAAGGATTAATTTCCAGCATACTGCAATCCAGTCCAACATAGGCATTGTAGAGATTGGTCACAAACTTTATGCAGTTTTTGAATGATTCACCGCTGAGGCCCAGGTTAAAAGCAATTTTTCTTGCCTGGAAA
>CAYHTC010000123.1:0-7290 GCA_964359445.1 uncultured Sediminibacterium sp.
TCGGTATAGACACCGATGCCGAAAAAATACTCAGATCAATACTCACCGGTTATTCCGCTCCAATGGTGATTGATGCAGATGCGATTACCCTTCTTTCATTACATAAAGATTGGCTGACATCCGTGCCGAAAGGCTCTATATTATCTCCTCATCCTAAAGAGTTCGACAGGTTATTCGGAACTTGTGAGAATGAGTATGAAAGAGCGGATAAAGCAATGGCTTTGTCTAAAAAGTATCCTTTCATCATCATTTTAAAAGGACACTTCAGTTTAATTGCAGCAGATGGATGCGGCTGGTACAACCTTACAGGAAATGCCGGACTGGCAAAGGGTGGCTCAGGTGATGTATTAACGGGTATGTTAACCGCTTTGCTGGCACAAAACTATTCTCCGCTGCATGCTGCTATGATTGGCGTTTACCTGCATGGACTGGCAGCAGATATTGCGGTGGAGGAGCAGTCAATGGAAAGTTTGCTGGCCACAGATATTATTGAAATGATCGGAAAGGCATTTCGTAAGGTGTTATAAGGTAGCATTAATAGTAGTGATGAATAGCTACAGAGGTTTTATGCAAACATCTTACGGTCTGTACAAATTAATTACACCTGTAAGCACAGCACTTATTCGTTGATTAGTTTTATGAATTCATCTTCCGATATAATCTTAATGGTATTAATCTTTTTAGCTTTTTCCAATTTACTGCCTGCATCTTCTCCTACAACGAGGTAATTTAATTTGGCACTTACCCCACTAACAATTATTCCACCCTGCCCTTCGGCCATAGCTTCTGCTTCACTTCGTTTTAGTTTTGCCAATGTTCCTGTGAAGAGAAAAGTTTGTCCTGTTAGGGAGCCCGTAGTAACTACATTTCTTTTTTCATTTCTTAACTGCAGACCAGATTTTTCCAATTGTTTCAGCATTTGAATATTTTGTTCATTCTGAAAAAATTGATGAATACTGCCGGCCACTTTTACACCCACATCTTCCAATTGAATTAATTCTTCTTCGGTTTTGCCGGTAAAATCAAAAATATGTTCTACCGCATTGGCCAGGATTTTAGCAGTGGTTTCTCCAACAAAACGGATGCCCAGACCAAATATCAACCTATGCAGCGGCTGTTGTTTAGAGGCTTCAATAGCGGAACGGAGATTATCCAGACTCTTTTTACCAAAGCCTTCCAGTTCACCAATCCGGTCATATGCTAATTCGTAAATTCCGGGAATATCTTTCAACAATCCCAATTCGTAAAACTTCCGGACATTGGCCTCGCCAAAATTTTTAATGTCCATAGCATCCTTACTTACAAAATGGATCATTTTCTCTACAACCTGTGCCTCACATTCAATATTGATGCAACGCCAGACAGCTTCTGTTTCTTCTTTGTATAATTCACTTTTACAAATCGGGCACTTCTTCGGAAAAATAATATCCTGCTCATGTCCATTTCGCAGTTCGGGTAATGATTTTACAATTTGCGGTATCACATCGCCCGCTCTTTCTATCAAAACGGTATCCCCGATTTTCAAATCTTTCTCTTTTATATATTCTTCATTATGAACAGAGATACTGGACACCGTTACACCTCCCAGAGATACCGGTTCTAATTTTGCAACCGGGGTTACGGCGCCTGTTCTGCCTACCTGAAACTCAATTCCGCTTAATTGGGTTGTTGCCTGTCTTGCTTTGAATTTAAAAGCAATTGCCCAGCGGGGGTGATGTGATGTCATACCCAGTTGTTCCTGCAAGGCAGTATCATTCACTTTAACAACCATCCCATCAATTTCATAGGGAAGATTATCCCTTCCTGCTTCAAAATACAGACAATAGTCTATCACCGCCTGAATGCCTTTTACTACTCTTTTTTCTTTTTGCGGTGAGCGAAACCCCAGGTTCCATAAGAGTTCTAGCGATCCGCTGTGAGAGGAAAGCAAGTTGTTAGATGACAGATGATAGTTGTCAGAAAAAGCTTTCTTCCCGTCATCTGCCATCTGCCATCTATCATCTTTTAAATAATAACTCACATGATATAAAAAGGCATCTAAATTTCTTTGTGCCACTTCTTTGGGATCTTTCATTCTGAGGCTTCCTGATGCAGCATTTCGTGGGTTGGCTAATGATGGCAGGCCTTGAGCAGTAAGCTGGGCATTGTATTTTTCAAACGACTGTTTACTCATAATAATCTCACCACGTATCTCTATCTGCCTGATACCATATTTTGAAAATGCAGCGGTTAGGGGGATAGATCGAATTTGTTTGATATTGGTTGTGATGTCTTCACCTTCTACACCATCACCTCTGGTTGTAGCCCTTATCAGCAAATCATTTTCGTAGATCAAAGAAATACTGGCGCCATCAAACTTGGGTTCTATGCAGTATTCTATATCATGAATGCCACTGAGCTCTTTGGCTTTCCTGTCAAAATCTATCAGGTCCATAGCATTGTAACTGTTATCCAGGCTTAGCATAGGAACCAGGTGTTGAACGGTTACAAAGTTCTGATTGAGGCCACTGCCCACCCGTTGTGTGGGCGAATCAGGGGTTATAAGTTCGGGATATGCCTGCTCTGTTTTTAGTAATAACTGGTATAAAAGGTCATATTCATAATCAGAAACAAGTGGTTCGCTTAGCACATAATACCGGTATTCATGAAATTGGAGTATTTCTCTGAGAATTGCAATGTTATCGGGTACTACGGGTATGGACCGTCCGTTTATTTGCGATAAAAAACGGATAGATTGTTGCTGTAAACTTTGTATCTGTTCAGTGCTGTACATAGTTGGGAATTGCCGGATAAAGTTAAGTGCTTACATCATCAAAGAGAAACCGGCATGAAATTTATACGAACAATGGCTAAACTTTGTATCTTTTCGGCGCCGATATCATCGGGCTTACTGCCTAACGGTTTATTTAATATTTGCCAATGACGAAAAAGTATGTACACCCGGTTTTGCATGAAGCACATCTTATTAAAGATGCGGTAGAACTGGTTCAGTCTTATCCTAAAGTGCCCCTTACGGTTGACTGTGCCATTTTTGGCTTTGAAGAAAATAAGTTAAAAATTTTGCTTATCAAAAGTGACCTGGAAGTATTTGAGGGAAGATATACCCTGCTGGGAGATATGGTACGCGATAATGAAGAGCTGGATAATGCCGCTTACCGGATATTGAAAGAAAGAACCGGTATGAATGATGTGTTTCTCGACCAGGTTAGGGCATTCGGCCACCCTAACCGCCACCCCGGTGGCAGGGTAATTACGGTAGCCTACTGTTCATTGCTAAACATCAATCACCATGAATTAAAAATACACGACAATGAATTGAACTGGCATACAGTTGCCACCCTCAATGAAATGGCCTTTGATCATATGGAGATCGTGGATTACTGTTATGCATGGTTGCAAAAAAGGATACAGGAACATCCTCTTGGGTTTAATTTATTACCCGAAAAATTTTCACTTCGGGAATTGCAGAATCTTTATGAAGCGATATTAGGTATAACACTGGATCGCCGGAACTTCCGTAAAAAATTTGCTTCGATGGACCTCTTGATTGATATTAACGAGATGGAACAGGATGTGCCGCACAGGCCCGGGAAACTCTACAAATTTAATTTTGAAAAGTATGAGAAGAATAAGAGAAAATGGGTAGGGATCGATTTTTAGCAATTCTCCTTATGTTCAACTACTTTTACCCAATAACGATTTAGATTATGTTACATTCCATGACAGGTTACGGAAGAGCCGAACAAACATTAGCCGATAAATCTTATTTGGCTGAAGTCCGTTCCCTGAACGGTAAG
This sequence comes from uncultured Sediminibacterium sp., assembly GCA_964359445.1. Lineage (GTDB taxonomy): Bacteria > Bacteroidota > Bacteroidia > Chitinophagales > Chitinophagaceae > Sediminibacterium. Next base: position 3,798 of record CAYHTC010000123.1, read on the forward strand.
CAGTTCGACCTGCGCCTCAATATTCCTGCACTGCTCAAACCCTTTGAATTTGAAATAAGGAGCCTGCTGAATGAAGGATTACAGCGTGGCAGTGTGGAATGTAATATCAATATTAAACAAAATGGGGCCACCAAACCGGTATCCATTAATACTGATCTGGCAAAAGCGTACTTTGAACCGGTAGCCCGGCTGGCAGAAGATTTGAAATTAGAAACAGGGGATATTCTCAGCACCATTCTAAAGCTACCCGATGTAATTACCCCCTCTACTGAAATGCTCAGCGATGAAGAATGGAAATTTTTTGAAAAGGTATTGAAAGAAGCCATTCACCAGTTGAATACACATAGAATGGATGAAGGTAAATCTATAGAGCAGGATTTGCTTCTCCGTATCAACAATATTGAATCTCATCAGGAGCAAATTACCGTACTTGAACCCCTGCGCCGGACAAAGATTAAAGAAGGACTGGTGAAAGTGCTGGAAGAAAATGTTGGCAAAGAGAATTATGATGCAAACCGGCTGGAACAGGAACTGATTTACTATATAGAAAAAATTGACATTAGTGAAGAACAGGTGCGTTTAAAAAATCATTGCAACTATTTTAGGTCAATACTTACTGAAAAAGAAAACAGTAAGGGAAAAAAATTATCTTTCATTCTACAGGAACTTGGCAGGGAAATTAATACTACCGGCTCCAAAGCGTATGATGCAACCATACAGAAATGTGTCATTTTGATGAAAGATGAACTTGAAAAAGCGAAGGAGCAGATATTGAATGTGCTTTAATAGCTTTCTTTATCTTTGCCCAAATCGTCTTCAGTGAAAAAATTGATTGGATTCATTTGCTTTGCGTTGTTGTTATCCGGCTGCGGCACTTTGGATGTGTTTGAAAAAATGACAGCCTTTCCGGAACATCAGTGGAAAAACAACAGTAAACCCTCTTTTGCATTTTTGATAGAAGATACCACTGCTTCTTATCATATTTTTGTGATTCTGAGGCACGAAGATGCCTATCATTATAACAATATTTGGCTGAATATAACTACACTGGCCCCGGGAGATACCGCTAAAATGCAATTGGTCAATATTATCCTGGCCGACAATACGAAGGGTTGGCTGGGAACAGGGATGGATGATGTATTTGATCATCGTGCCCGTATTACCCGTTCGCCTGTAAAGCTCAAAAAAGGAAACTATACTTTTACTATCCAGCATCAAATGCGGGAGGAGCCTCTTCAGTTTGTATTGAATGCCGGCATCCGCGTTGAAAAAGTTATACCATAAAATGAGCCATGAAAATTTTTAAGCAACAGAAATTAGTAATGGTTACATTCGCCTACTGGGTATTATTCCTGTATATGGTGGCGGCTCTTGGATGGTGGTTTATTGAATTGGAAAAACAAAACAAGGATATCACCAATATCAGGTTAAGTGAATTGCGAAAAGATGATCCCGCCTATTATCCGGCTGTTCTTGCTATAGAAGATGCCCGGAAAAGAAAAACGACCCAATATATTGGAGAAGGATTCACCTTTCTGGCATTAATTGTATTGGGTACCGTATTTGTATTCAGGGCAACCAGGCGTCAATTAAAATTGTCGCAGCAACAGCAGAATTTTATGATGGCTATTACGCATGAGTTAAAAACCCCTATTGCCATAACACAACTGAACCTCGAAACCCTGCAAAAAAGGAAGCTGGAAGAGGATATGCAACAAAAGCTTATCAGTAATACCTTGCAGGAAGCCAACCGTTTAAACACGCTTTGTAATAATGTGCTTTTTGCCTCGCAACTGGATGCGGGAGCTTATACTTCTTCCAAACAACAAGTACATCTTACGGATCTTGTTGAAAGTTGCATTGATGATTTTAAAAATCGATTCCCACACCGGATAATACTTGAACAAATAACGGAGGGTATTTATTTGTACGGAGAAACTATTTTATTGCAGATGCTGGTTAATAACCTGCTGGAAAATGCGCTGAAGTATTCACCCAAAGAAGCACCTGTTACCTTATCTCTTTTGGTAGAGGCAAAGCAAATTAAACTGGTAGTGAGTGATGAAGGACAAGGCATTGAGGATAGTGAAAAGAAAAAGGTATTTGATAAATTCTACCGGAGCGGAAACGAAAATATCCGCAGAACCAAAGGAACCGGACTGGGCTTATACCTTTGTAAAAAAATATTGGAAACTCATAATGGCTATATTATTGTAACAGACAATCACCCCACAGGCAGTAAATTTACAGTCTTATTACGAACCATATGAATAACGGCAAAGCCAATATATTAGTAGTGGAAGATGAAGAAAACCTTCATGAGGCACTTAAGCTGAACCTTGAGATGGAGGGTTATGAGGTTACTTCAGCATACGATGGAGTGGAGGCTTTGCAAAAGATAAGTAATGAATATTTTGACCTGATCATCATGGATATCATGCTTCCTGAAATAGATGGTATTAGCGTAACAGAGAGTGTACGGGTAAGTAATAATGAGGTTCCCATATTAATGCTTAGTGCCCGGAACAGCGGTGCAGACAGGGTATTGGGTTTAAAAAAAGGAGCAGATGACTACCTCTCAAAACCTTTTAACCTGGAAGAACTATTGCTGCGGGTAGATAAACTTATCAGGAAGAATAAGAAGATACTGGTAAAAGAAAGTATTGGAGATGTATATGCCTTCGGTAAAAATACAATTGACTTTAAGGCACAGAATGCCACTGCCTGGAACGGACAGCGGATTGAATTGAGTAAAAAAGAAGCCATGTTGTTAAAATTACTCATCGAAAACAAAGGTGATGTGGTAACCCGTGAAAAAATATTGCAGGTAGTATGGGGTTATAATGTTTATCCCACTACCCGTACGATTGATAATTTTATCCTCAGTTTCCGAAAATATTTTGAAGAAGACAGCCGCAACCCCAAACACTTCCATTCTGTTCGCGGTGTAGGGTATAAATATGCGGATTAGCGGATCTGTTAAACAATAATCAGCCCTGTTTTACGTTTCAAGTTTGCTAATAATATCCACATGTCGCTACAAACATTGATCGATTTTCTCGAACCAGTAAATATAGCCCGTCTTTCTAATGATGAAGGTTTCAAAGACACACAACTGGGTAAACACATTGTCGTATATGATGAGTCTTTCCCGGATATTACTGATGCAGATATGGTACTGGTGGGTTGTGGTGAAATGCGGGGTGCGGGACTCCAATATACCAACACCGGTTCACCGGATGCTATCAGGGCTGAATTTTATACTTTATTTCATTGGCATAGCGAGGTTAGCGTAGCCGACCTGGGGAATGTAAAATGCGGCGCCAGTTTACAGGACAGTTATGCGGCCCTCCGGATAGTAGTAAGTGAATTGATAGAGTTGGGTAAAAAAGTAATTATTATCGGTGGTTCGCATGATAATACCCTGGCACAATACCAGGCCTATGGATCATTAAATCAAATCATCGATGTAGCTTCAGTGGATTCCCGTATT
>CAYHTC010000124.1:0-7281 GCA_964359445.1 uncultured Sediminibacterium sp.
AGGGGCAAACTCTACTATTTTTTATCAGTGGCCACCCTCCCTCAATTCATGTACGAATACCAGGTAGAGAACAGGGATGTAAGCGAACAGGAATTACGTTTAACAGACAGTGTAAAGCGGGCCATCGTTACTGCATTAAATGAAAACATAGCAGGATCTGCCCGGTATTACAAATACGATTTTTTATATGATAACTGCACTTCAAGGGTAAGAGACATACTGATTAAATATGCAGGGTTGAAAGCAGACCAGCCATTGGTACCTGCCAATACAAGTTTCCGGAATATGCTGCACGAGTACCTGGATAAAGGCGCAAAATCATGGAGTAAACTGGGTATTGATCTGCTATTGGGCAGCCCAACAGATCAATTAGTAAACATTCCGGAATCTATGTTCTTACCGGATTACCTGATGAAAGGAATTGACAGTTCCGTTCATAGTAAACCCTCAGGCATCCTGGAACAGAAAATATTATTGAACAAGGGCATTCAAAGTCGGGAGCCTTTCCGTAACCGGCCCTTCTATTTTTTCAGTGTATTTGCGCTGCTTGTGGCGGGCATTTCTTTTATCCGGCATAAAGCGGCACAGAAACTAACAAAGGCAGTGGATTTTATTTTATTTTTTGCAACCGGCCTGATTGGTTTTTTACTATTGTTCCTGTGGTTTGGTACAGATCATAAATCTTATGCAGCCAATTACAACCTTTTGTGGGCGCTGCCTACCCATCTGATTGCTGCTTTTGCACTCTGGAAAAATCCCCGCTGGCTTCAAAAATATTTTAGCTTCTGTTCTGTGTTATATTTATTACTCCTCTTATTCTATTTCTTTTTACCACAGCAATTGAATACCGGTTTCATTCCATTCATCATCCTATTGCTGTTCAGATCATTGCAATGGAGAAAAAAATAACCCTGATGCAAAAATCATTCCGCTATCAATCAGCCAATATCGCTTACAGAATCCTGGGAAAAGGAAAACCGGTGGTACTGGTACATGGCTTTGGAGAAGACAGTCATATCTGGGATGAGCAGATTTCATTTTTGCAGCAGCACTGTTTATTAATTGTACCCGATCTGCCGGGATCGGGGGGATCGGAGATGCTGGAGGAAAAGTTAAAAGTTAAAAGTGAAAAGTAAAAAAGTAAAAGAGGATACGGGAGCAGCGGATACTGATGCTGCTGTTTCAATAGAGGATTATGCTGATTGTATCAGCGCTTTATTAGTGCATGAAAACATTACTAATTGTACCATGCTGGGGCATAGTATGGGGGGATATATTACATTGGCATTTGCTGAAAAATATCCGGATTTACTGGATGGTTTTGGATTAATCCATTCAACTGCTTTTGCGGATAGTGAAGAGAAAAAGAAAAACCGTGAAAAAAGTATTGCACTGATTGAAGCTTATGGCCCCTTTCCTTTTTTGCGAAATATGATTCCCAATTTATTCGGCACAAAATTTAAAGCAGCATCCCCTGAAAGAGTGGAGGCATTGGTTCTATCGGCACAAAATTTTTCGAAAGAGACCATCGTACAATATACGATAGCAATGATGAATCGTCCAGACAGGACGGCTGTACTGAAGGGCAACCCGTTGCCGGTTCTCTTTGTAATAGGAACCGAAGATATTGCGGCTCCCATGGCGGATGTAATGCAACAAACCCAACTGCCAAACAAATCTTTTGTTCATGTATTACAAGATACGGGACATATTGGAATGTGGGAAGCCACCGCGGAAATGAACAGTATCCTGCCGGATTTTATTAACAGGTACTGATAGCCTGCATCAAAAGGGCAGTTAGTGTAAGAAAATGAGTACCCTTTTATTACCAGGGCAGCAATCTGTACATTTTTTCCCTCTTTACAAAACCGCGGTGAATCAGTTAATTAGTGATTTAGCTGTTATAGATAAGAACACAAATTGTACATTCACAATTGATATGGGAAGATTATCATCTTATCATTAAAAAAATAGCTACATATTCAAATAGCCATCGTTAGCAGAGACATGAAAAAAGTTATTTATATTATTCTTTTTACTTTCTTAACTGTCAACTGCTTTGGCAAGCATATAACAGGAGGAGAATTTTATTATACTTACTTAGGCAAATCCGTAACCAATCCATCCAAATTATCTTATAAAATTACGTTACTGCTTTATAAGGATACAACGGTAGGTGGCACAGGAGTAGCTTCTCTTGGTGTTGCTTATCCAATTTCTGTTTACCGGGGAGATAATAACCAATTTGTTTTAACAGTAACAGCAGACAGAACAAAGTATGAGTACATGAATCTCAGTAATTACAATCCATGTCTTAATACAAAACCACCTGTCCGGTTTGCCGTTGCCACATTTGAAGCAACTATTGAACTGGATCCATTGGCCGCGGGGTATTTTGTAAGTCACTCGCAATGTTGCCGTATTGATGGCATCAATAATATCATCTCCAAAAATGTTGGAGCCACCTACTGGGTAAAGATACCGGGAACTGCTGATAACCCTTTTGCGCCGGATAATTCAAACGCTGTATTCAATAAAAGAGATACGATATTAGTTTGTAAAAGCTCCCCATTGAATATTGATTTTTCTGCTATCGACCCGGATAATGATGTACTGGTGTATAAGCTTACAAAAGGGTATGTAGGAGCAACTATTAACCTCCCTGTTCCTATTAATTCAGATCCGCCACCCTATAATTCAGTCACCTACATGGGCACATTCAGTGCGGCACTTCCGCTTGGTGCAGGTGTGTCCATCAATCCAAATACCGGTATTGTAACCGGGGTGGCCCCTGCTGATACAGGTGTTTATCTGATTGCTGTATTAGTGGAAGAATACAGGAATGGAACCAAAATATCTGAACACAGAAAAGATTTTCAAATAAGGATTGATGATTGTACCCTAACGGCTGCAGCATTAAAACCATCCTATATTACCTGTAACGGTACTGTATTGCGTTTTCAGAATGAAACGACCAGCTCAAATATCACAGATTATTTATGGAATTTTGGTATCCCCTCGCTTACTACAGACACTTCTACAAGTTCTACCCCCAGCTATGATTACCTGAAAAGCGGTAAGGATAGTGGCACCTATACTCTTAAATTAAAAGTAACGGCAGTAGGCGGCTGTCAGGATTCCGCTACTTCAATTGTAAAAGTATATCCGGGCTTTACGCCAAACTTTACGGTAACAGGTACCTGCTTCCTGAATAATTATACATTCTCTGACGCGACTGTTACGAAATATGGTCCGGTAAATTCCTGGGCATGGGATTTTGGAGACAATACCACCCTGGCTGATACAGCACATAGTAAAGATTCTGTATGGAAATATCCCTCGCCTGCCAATGCGCAGGTACAATTAATAGTAACCAATACCAATGGATGTATTGATACCATCACAAAATCCTTAACGATACTTGACAGGCCCATTCTTAACCTGCCATTCAGGGATACATTGATCTGCAGTAATGATACCCTGGCGCTAAAAGTAATCATCGGTGGCGGATCTGTTTTATGGACACCCATTAATGGCCCCAATAAAACAAGGATACTGAATGCTGCCACTGCTTCTCCCCTTGTGTTCCCCAGAGATACCACCAGGTATTATATATCGGTAAATGATAATGGCTGTGCCAATACGGATTCAGTTACGGTTAATGTGCTGCAATTCATCGCAGTAAAAGCAGGTATTGATACCGGTATCTGTAAAACCGATACCATCCGGCTTCATCCGGCAAGTGATGCGCTCAGCTATCAATGGACCGCCTCTACCGGAGAAACAGTTCAGGCCGTTAAAAAACCATTGGTTCAACCTTTAACCAATACGGTGTACCGTGTAATTGCCAACCTGGGTAAATGTGAAGCTAAAGATTCTTTCACCGTAAAAGTGGCCCCATACCCCAATGCCTCCACAGGAGCTGATATAACCATCTGCTATGGCAGCAGGGTTCAGTTGAGTGGTACGGTAACAGGTTCTGCATTCTACTGGAGCCCTGCCAATTCATTGGTTAATGAAAAAACCCTTAGTCCTACAGCAGGCCCAACCAGAACCACTAATTATATTCTAACTGCAACAGATACCATTGGTTGTCCGAAAGCCAAAACAGATACTGTATTGGTAACTGTTATCCCTTTTATTAATGCCAATGCAGGAGTTGATACATCTGTTGTACCCAATCAGCCCATTCAGTTAAATGCAAGTGGAGGAATCAGCTATCGCTGGACACCCGGCAGGGGATTAAGTGATCCTGCTATTGCCAACCCTGTTGCCATATTAGACAATACGGTTGATTCTATTATATATACTGTACGGGTTAGCAATGCTTTTTGTTTTAACGAGGATAAAATAGTGATCAGGGTATATAAGAATGGCCCCGACATTTTAGTTCCTTCCGCCTATACGCCCAATGGTGATGGTAAAAATGATATTATCAAACCTATCCTATATGGTATCTCCAAACTAAACTACTTCAGTATTTACAGCAGGTGGGGCCAGTTATTATTTTCGACTTCGGAGATTGGAAAAGGATGGGATGGTAATTTTAATGGTACCCCCCAGCCCGCAGGCGCCTATGTTTACCAGGCATTAGGTATAGATTATACCGGAAAAATTATTTTCAGAAAAGGTACGATTGTACTGATCAGGTAAAGAGAAACCTGCTTGTTTTTAGTAAGTTTTGAGCAAGCAGGCAATGGCTTAGGATGAGTTGCCGTAATTTTGTTCTCTTATACTACCATTATGCATAAAATCATTCTCATCACAGGCGCCAGTTCTGGTTTTGGAAAAGCCATCGCGGAAAAATTCGCTGCTGCCGGCTGGAACTGTATTATCACCGGAAGAAGAGCCGACAGGCTGAAAGCATTAGCTGCTGACCTACAAACCCAATATGCTGTCCAGACACTTCCCTTAGTGTTTGATGTTCAGAAAAGAAAAGAAGTGTTTGCCGCACTGGGGAATTTGCCGGAACAATGGCGCAATATAGATGTGCTGGTAAACAATGCAGGCCTTGCCCTGGGACGGGATAGTTTTGAAAAAGCCAATCTGGATGACTGGGATACCATGATTGACACCAATGTTAAAGGCATCATGTATGTGACCAAAGCGGTTTTGCCTTATATGACCGGCAGAAAAAAGGGGCATATTATTAATATGGGATCAGTAGCGGGTAAATTAGTATATAAGGAAGGGAATGGGTATTGTGCCGGTAAACATGCGGTAGACGCTTTAAGTAAAGCCATGCGTATCGATCTTCTTCCCTATCATATTAAAGTTACTGCCATACATCCCGGTGCGGCGGAAACTGAATTTTCTCAGGTTCGGTTTAAGGGTGATGCGGTGAAAGCCAAACAGGTTTATGACGGCTTTACCCCACTCTATGCCGGAGACGTAGCCAATATTGCCTTTTATTGTGCCAGTCTGCCCGAAAATGTTTGTATCAACGATTTGGTTGTTACCTGTACGGCACAGGCCGATGCCATTTATATTCAAAAATAAATTTCCCGGCTGCGCAACCTTTCAAAAAAGCCTATCGTCTTGCATGTAAGAGAATTTAATGGATAGAACCATTGGAATCATTATTCGCCATTTCCGGGGCCGAAGTTGCCGCCACAGTTATTTGCAGTCATGAAGGGAAAAACCGGATACTTCGATATCCGATATTCCATGTTCAATATTCGATATTCCTTATCCGTGCTTCCAGAAAATCATTCCATATCTCCTTTACCACTTCCCCTGCCGGTTTAATCTCTTTTATTAAGGCACTCACCTGACCTATTTCTAATTCACCTTCCGTTAAGTCGCCTTCGAACATGCCTTTTTTGGCGCGGGTTCTGCCTAATATTTTAGTCAGCTCTTCTGCACTGGCACCCGATAATTCTGCAGTATGCACTTCCTGAAAAAAGGGATTCTTCAGCAAACGTACGGGCATCAATTTTTTCATGCTAAATTGAGTATCTCCTTCCTCCGCTATTATCACAGCTTCTTTAAAAGCCAGGTGCGAAGATGCTTCCGGCGTACATACAAACCGGCTACCTATCTGTACAGCCTCTGCACCCAATATCATGGCAGCCAGCATCTGACGACCGGTGGCAATACCGCCGGCAGCAATCAGCGGGATATGAATGGCCTCTCTAACCGCGGGTATCAAAACCATGCTGGTAGTTTCTTCCCTCCCATTATGACCGCCTGCTTCAAATCCTTCGGCAACAACCGCATCACATCCGGCTTCTGCTGCTTTTTTAGCGAATTTACTGCTGCTGGTTACATGTACAACTATGATTCCTTTTTCTTTGAGATAGCCTGTCCAGCTTTTAGGGTTTCCGGCGCTGGTAAAAACAATGGGTACTTTTTCTTCTACAATAATCTGCATGATCTCTGCTACAGAGGGATACATCAACGGAACATTCACGCCAAAAGGCTTATCAGTGGCTGCTTTGCATTTTTGAATATGCTCACGCAAAACCGCCGGATACATAGAACCTGCGCCAATCAGCCCCAATGCTCCTGCATTACTCACCGCAGAGGCCAATCTCCAGCCACTGGCCCAGACCATACCTGCCTGTATAATGGGGTATTGAATTTGGAAGAGACCGGTGATTCGGTTTGTCCATGGTTGATCGTCCATAGTTGTTGATTTTCTAAGTGAGACTACCCAAAATCAATCTCTGTATTATCACCGATGTTCAGACTACGGCTGAGGCCTTTTACAGAAGCATCACTACCAATAAGAGAATTGTCGAGTACCACCTCATACAGACTGGTATAAGAACCGATGATACTGTCGCGAATGATAGAATGTTTTATGGAAGTATTGGCGCCAATCGCAACATGCGGGCCAATGATGGAATTGGAAATATCGCAGCCCGGCGCTATGCTTACCGGTGGAATAATGATGGTATCCTTATACTCATGCGAACCTGTAATATTTCCACCAAATTTTTTAAGCAGTGTGGCATTACTCTCGAGCAATGTTTCTTTCTTGCCGCAATCAAACCAGTTCTTTACTTTGAATGCCTGAAATTTTGCTCCCCGTTTAATCATGCAGTCAAGTGCATCGGTAAGGTTGTATTCACCAACCGGACTGGCATTTATTGTGTGCAAATAATGCAAACACTCAAACAGGATTTGAGTCTCCTTAATTTTATATAATCCCACCAGCGCCATATTGCTTTTTGGAATGGCAGGCTTTTCCACTACCTGTTCTATAAAACCATCTTCCCCTACAGAAGCAACTCCAAAATTGCGGGGGTCATCTACTTTCTTAATACCGAGCATGCT
>CAYHTC010000125.1:0-7197 GCA_964359445.1 uncultured Sediminibacterium sp.
GTAGTGTTTGGTCGTTTTATATGTATGGAAATTAGCCTTGAAACGGTTATCCTGGTAAACGGGGTACATATACAAAACCTGCTCGAATATTACATGGGTAAGAATACCATGGAAAGACAGGAGTTTATTATTAATAACCTGAAAATGGAAATAGACCTGATTGGTAATTAATAATTATTGATCATGCAGGAGGAAAATTATTAAAGGCAGTTACAATTTTTAATTATTAATTTTTAATTAATCATGATTCATATCGTTTTTGAACAATCAAACGTAGAGGCGCTGAAAAAAGCAATCGGGCTGGATGAAACGCTACAGGGCGATGTTATTGAAATCAGGGATGATTTTGCCGTTGGCCCACTGGCAGCTATTTATGAAACTGAAGGCTTTCAACAGCGAATAGATTGGTGGAAAATTATACTGGAATTCTCACCCAATGCAGATCAACCGGATATGGTGGATGATACATTAACGGTTTATCATCTGTTGAAACGTCTGGATGAAGAACCGGAAGAACAGGTTTGGATATGGATGGGACAGAACGCACATGATGTTTGCAGTTATTATTGGTTAATGAGTCAGTTGAAAGCCTACCAGGGACGCATACAGGTAGTGTATCTCAATAACCTGCCTTTTATCAATGAAAAGGGCGGTATTTTTTATCCTACCAGTCTCTCTGAAATTCAGCCCAAAGAACTCCTGAAAGCTAAAAAGCTGGCAAGGCCCATTACTTTGAGTGAGTTTGAAGTGGATCCTGACGAATGGAAAAAACTATGCAGCGAAAATGCATTGGTTCGTTTTCTTGAGGGCGGTAAAAAACTGGTTAGTAAGGAACCGGGTTTTTATGATCGTGATATTCTGAATATTGTCAACTTCGGGCCTCAAAAATTATTGAAATTATTAAGCACCGCATTGAATAAAATGAAAGTCAAAACAGGCGATGCCTTTCTTGCCTGGCGTATCAGGGAAATGGTACTGGAAGGGAAACTGGAACTGGTTGGCGACTGGACAAAAAGCTGGAAAGATATAACCGTTAAACTTCCCGGGGGAAATAGCGAAATTGTTGAAATTACTGAAGCCGGATAGAACATGTTGCGAATTGAATACATACATACATCATATCGCTTTATTAACGGATACTGTATTGCATCAGGTATAATACTTACACTATGGTAGAAGTGAAACCGGTTGCAAAAATTGCCGGAGATGAACGTGGGTCAACCCATTATTTTGATACGGACAGAACCGGGCAATTTGTTGTGGGTTATCGAAAGGCTGGTACACATAATGCCAAACATTATCACAAAGGTGAGGCAAAAAACAAAAGCCCGGAGAAACTGATTCTCATGAATGGAGAAGTTACCATTCATTGGTTTGATGTAAGAGATGCCGAGATAAAAGGAACTTGTAGGGCCATTGCTCCGGCAATGATAACCATTCAGGCATGGGCATGGCATGAAGTGGTTGCCGATACGGATATCGTAATGTTGGAATTAAATGCATTGACTGATGGGAAGGATGATACGTATAGGGTTTAATTAATAATTAATAATTAGTAGGCAGGTATACTTGAAATTACAGCTCTTATGAGCAAGATATTTTTATAGCATGGCGAAAGAAAAAATGGAAAACAGATCATTTGAAAATGATAGCGGTTTAGGGGGGCAATACAAAAATTGGTTCCTGGAGTATGCATCGTATGTAATACTGGAACGTGCGGTGCCTGCTATTGAAGATGGCCTGAAACCCGTACAGCGACGTATCCTGCATGCGATGAAGGAGATGGATGATGGACGCTTTAATAAAGTGGCGAATATCATCGGACAGAGTATGCAATATCACCCGCATGGCGATGCCAGTATTGGAGATGCATTGGTGAACATAGGTCAGAAAGACCTGTTAATTGATACCCAGGGAAACTGGGGTGATGTAAGAACAGGTGATGAAGCGGCAGCTTCCAGGTATATCGAAGCCCGTTTATCCAAATTCGCTTTAGAAGTTGCTTTCAATCATAAAACCACTGAATGGCAACTTAGTTATGATGGCAGAAAAAATGAACCGGTTACCCTGCCCATGAAATTCCCTTTACTGCTGGCACAGGGCGCTGATGGTATAGCGGTTGGCCTTTCAACCAAGATACTCCCACATAATTTTATTGAACTGATCGATGCCTCCGTCAAATGTCTTCGTGGAAAGAAATTTGAACTGTATCCCGATTTTCAGACAGGCGGTATGATTGATGTGGCTAATTATAATGACGGGAAAAGGGGGGGTAAAGTAAGGGTTCGGGCACATATTGAAGAACTCGATAAAAAAACATTGGTTATTCGTGATGTGCCTTATGGTGTAACTACCACTCAACTAATGGAAAGTATTACCAAAGCCAATGACCAGGGCAAGATTAAAATTAAAAAAGTAATTGATATTACCGCGGCTGAAGTAGAAATACAAATAGACCTGGCCGCAGGTATCTCTCCGGATATTACGATAGATGCCCTGTATGCATTTACTGATTGTGAAGTAAGTATTTCACCCAATGCCTGTGTAATTGTTGATGACAAACCAAAGTTCCTCACCGCGCATGAATTGCTTACTGTATCAGCAGAAAACACAAGGGCCCTGCTGAAAAGAGAACTGGAGATTAAACTGGGGGAACTGCAGGATAAATGGCATTATACATCTCTGGAGAAAATATTCTTCGAAGAAAAAATTTACAAAGAACTTGAACAGAAACATGAGAACTGGGATAAAGTGATTGAAGCCATAGATAAAGGATTCAATCCTTTTAAGAAAAAGCTGAAACGTCCGGTTGAACGTGAAGATATTATAAAACTGACTGAAAAGCCGGTAAGAAGAATTTATCGTTTGGATATCAATGAACTGAATGAACAGATCAAAGCGATTGAAGCCGATATTAAACAGGTAAACTTTGATCTTGACAATTTAACGGATTTTTCCGTTGCCTATTTTGAGCTCCTTCTTAAAAAGTACGGAAAAGGCAGGGAGCGAAAAACAGAAATCAAAGAATTCGACACCATCCAGGTAAAACAGGTGGCTATCGCCAACACCAAATTATACATCAACCGTACAGAAGGTTTTATTGGTACCGGACTCAAAAAAGACGAGTTTTTATGTGAATGTTCCGACTATGATGATATCATCGCTTTTACCAAATCGGGTACGATGAAAGTGGTAAAGGTTTCTGATAAGGTTTTTATCGGCAAAGACATTATTCATGCTGCCGTATTTCAGAAGAACGATGAGCGTACCACCTATAACATGATCTATCTTGATGGCAAATCAGGCGTGAGTTATGGCAAACGTTTTAATGTAACAGGCGTTACCCGCGAAAAAGAATATAATCTTACCAGGGGCACTGAAAAAACCAGGGTTCATTATTTTACGGCCAATCTGAACGGCGAAGCAGAAGCTGTAAAAATAGTGCTGAGTCCTAATTGTACCGCACGCATCAAAGAATTTGATTTCTTTTTTGAAGAACTGGAGATAAAGGGACGAAGCAGTATGGGTAACCAGGTAACCAAATATCCGGTTAAAGCCGTTAAGTTTAAAGAAGCGGGTAAAAGCACATTGGCCGGTCGTAAATTATGGTTTGATGATAAATTTGGAAGATTAAATACAGAGGGAAAGGGCCAATACATGGGAAGTTTTGAAGATGAAAAGATCATTGTATTTTATAATGACGGAATGTATGAGTTAACCGATACCGAGATAACCCAACGATTTGAGCCGGAGAAAATAGCCCTGATAGAAAGATTCGATCCTGAAAAGATCATTAGTGCCGTTTACCTGGATAACGACAGGCAGCAATACAATATCAAGCGGTTTAAGATCGAGACAACTACTTTAAAATCACAGTTTCTGTTCATCAAGGAAGGAGCCGCTAACCGCCTTGAAGCAATCACCACTGACCGGGAACCGATACTGGTGGTACAAACCGGTCGCGGCCAGCAGGTACGTAAGGCAAAATTCAAAGTGGCCAAAATGGTGGAAGTGATGGGATGGAAAGCAGTAGGGGCCAAACTAACTGATTATAGTAAGACGATTGAAATGGCATGGGAACAAAAACCAAAAGAGGAGAATACACAGCCTGAATTGTTTGGCTGATCATTGTACCTTCGTGCAGGAATTTAAAATACCAAGCGAATGAGCCCGGTACATGTAGGCCAGTATAATACCCTGAAAGTTAGCCGTAAGGTGGATTTCGGATTTTACCTTGATGATGGCGGAGAAGGAATTCTCCTGCCCAAACGTTTTGCGCCCCGTACCCTGCGTATTGGCGATGAATTGGAGGTATTTGTTTACCACGATTCGGATAACCGGCTGATTGCCACCACACAAAAAGCCAAAGCCTGCGTTGGAGAAATTGTAAAAATGAAAGTGGTTTCCGTAACAGGTTTAGGCGCTTTTCTTGATTGGGGATTGATGAAGGACCTTTTTGTACCTAAGTCCAAACAATTGGGCGGCATGCGTGAAGGCGCTGAATACCTGGTGAAATTGTATATAGATGAACAGACCGGCAGGGTGGCTGCTACAGAAAAAATTGAAGCGCTCTTAAGTAATGATGAACTGACAGTAAAAGAACTGGATATTGTTGACCTGCTGGTGTATCGCCGGTCAGAACTGGGCTATGTAATGGTTATCAATAATCGGCATACCGGTATTTTGCACAGCAATGAAGTGTACACTACATTGCATATTGGTGATAGGGTACAGGGATTCATTAAAACCATCCGGCCAGACAATAAAATTGATGTGGTATTGGGTAAACCGGGTTTTCAGAAAGTGGAAGATGAAACAGGTAAAATTTTACGACTCCTTGCAGAGAATGATGGTTACCTGCCATACCACGATAAATCTGATCCACAGGAAATTTATGATTTCTTTGGTATGAGTAAGAAAACATTTAAAATGACCACCGGTAATTTATACAGGCAAAAAAAAATAGCCTTTACCAAAACCGGTATTCAACTGATTGATGAAGCCGGATAAATATACCGGATACTATCACCGCCGGTTTTTACCATACCCGGATATTTAATCTGTTAAATCAATAGACCTGTATCTTTCCCTTATTTTTACTTGTAATTAAAAAACACCAAACGGATGCAAACAAGGTTTTTGAATAAGAGTTTTTTTATTAGTTTGATAGCGCTGGTTAGTTTGAATGCAAAAGCACAGCAGCCCATTTCATATCAGCAGGAAATTGCTGACTGGGACAAATCACGGGTGGCTTACCTGCTTTCACCGGAAGGCTGGGTAAACCTGGAAGGATTGTTTTGGCTGAAACCCGGTAAAAATGCATTTGGCAGCGGTGCAGGTAATGAATTGGTTTACAAACATGCCTCCTTTCCCGAACTGGCCGGAAATTTTGTATGGGATAACGGGCAGGTTACCTGGGTAAGTGATTCAAATGCGGACGTTCGGATCAACGATTCTGTCATTACCAAAGCTGTGATATTTGAAGAAGGGAAACCCGCTCCTTTACTCAGTTTGGGAACTTTTCGCTGGAATATTATCAAACGGGAAGACAGGATAGGCGTTAGGTTTCGTGACCTGGAATCACCCGCGTTGAAAAAATTTAAAGGGATTAGCCGCTATGCGGTAAATGAAGAGTGGCGTTTATTGGCACACCTGGAAACAGCGCCGCAGGCTTCCGTATTTATTACGAATGTACTCGGTCAAATCAATGCGGAACCTACTCCCGGCAAACTGGTTTTTACCATTGGGGGCCAAATGTATAAGCTGGATGCCATTATTGAAGGGGGTCAACTCTTTATTTTATTTGGTGATGCTACCAGTGGTAAAGAAACCTATCCTACCGGCAGGTTTTTGTATGCCAGGCAACCCGACGAAAATGGGAATACGATACTTGACTTTAATAAAGCGTTCAATCCGCCCTGCGCTTTTTCGGGTTATGGAACCTGTCCTTTACCTCCCAAACAAAATATTTTACCTATTGCGGTAACGGCGGGTGAGAAGGATTATGCACCAGAGGGCCATAAACAGTAATAGATCAATTCTGCAAAACGGTTTATTTCTTTACCGGAATGATAGGCACTAACAGCCGTTAGTGTAAATCTGTATCTTTGCTGCTCAAATTCAAAAAATGAGTAACAGAACCGTTTATATTGTTGCCGCTGTTCGTACACCCATAGGTAGTTTTGGCGGGTCATTAAAAGATTTTACCGCTCCGCAATTAGGCGCTATTGCCATTAAAGCAGCAGTAGCTAAAGCGGGTATCCAACCAACTGATGTACAGGAAGTATTGATGGGTTGTGTTATCCAGGCAAATACCGGGCAGGCCCCCGCCCGTCAGGCGGCTAAATTTGCAGGTCTTCCGGATGGGGTGATTTGTACTACCATTAATAAAGTTTGTGCCAGTGGCATGAAAGCCATTGCACAGGGTGCTCAATCCATTCTGTTGGGCGATGCGGATATTATAGTAGCCGGTGGAATGGAAAGCATGAGTAATGCGCCTTTTTATAGTCCCAATCTCCGTTGGGGTAATAAATACGGGAATGTGAATTTGATCGACGGGATAGTAAAAGACGGACTTACTGATGTGTATCATAATTATGCAATGGGCAATTCCGCTGAGTTATGTGCCAAAGAAAATAATATCAGCCGCGAAGAGCAGGATGCTTTTGCCGTTGAAAGTTATCAACGCAGCCAGGCGGCCTGGTTAAAGGGCTATTTTACCGAAGAAGTAATTCCTGTTGAAATTCCACAACGCAAAGGAGAGCCTTTGCTGTTTGCAAAAGATGAAGAAGCTTTCAATGTTAAGTTTGATAAAATACCGGAATTGAAACCGGCTTTTATAAAAGACGGAACGGTTACCGCGGCTAATGCATCAACCATGAATGACGGCGCGGCCGCGCTTGTATTAATGAGTAAAGAAAAAGCGGATGCCATGGGTATTAAACCACTTGCCATCATTCGTAGTTATGCCGATGCGGCACAGGCGCCGGAATGGTTTACTACCACACCTTCCCTGGCCGTACCTAAAGCAGTGGCTAAAGCAGGTTTGCAAATGAATGATATAGATTTTACTGAACTGAATGAAGCTTTCTCTGTAGTAGGTATTGTAAACGCGCAGAAGATGAAACTGGATCCCGCTACCGTAAACGTTCATGGCGGCGCTGTTTCATTGGGTCACCCATTGGGATGTAGTGGAGC
>CAYHTC010000126.1:0-7142 GCA_964359445.1 uncultured Sediminibacterium sp.
TACCGTAAAAACCGGCAACGGAGACCTATTGACGGGTGCATCGGTAAAGCTGGTGCATGAACCCTCCGCCACAGCATATTTTTCCAAAACCACTAAACAGGGAAATTTCATACTTAACAATCTTAACCCCGGAGGGCCCTATAGTATTGAAGCCTCTTTTACGGGTTACCAGATTAACAAAAGAAAGGCATTGTATGTTGGTCTGGGGGATGAGTTACAAATTGATCTGGTACTCAGTCCTCAATCATCTTTATTAGAAAATATAACAGTAACAGCGAGCCAAAAGCTAAACAGTTCCGGGGAAACCATTCTCAATCAGGACAGATTAAATAATCAGCCAACCATCGGCCGTAATGTATATGATTACCTGCGTGCGGTACCACAGGCAACACTGAGTAACAGCAATGAAGGTGCGGTATCCTTTGCAGGACAAAACAACCGGTACAACGCGTTCTATGTGGATGGTGCGGTAAATAATGATGTATTCGGACTGTCTGCATCGGGCACTAACGGAGGGCAGGCAGGTATTGCACCCTTATCAATAGATGCGATTGACCAGTTTCAGGTGGCTATTTCTCCCTATGATGTTTCGACCGGAAATTTTACCGGTGGAAGTATCAATGCGATTACCAGAATGGGATCTAATAAAACGGAAGGATCCGTTTATCATTTTTTCAGCAACCGGTATCTTTCCGGCAAGCTAACAACTACAGAAAATGATATGGAACAAACCGGTTTCGCTACACGATTATCCGGTATGCGTTTACAGGGTGCAGTGAAAAAAAATAAATGTTTTTACTTTATCAATATGGAAATGCAGAGAGACCGGTATCCACAACCATTTTCATTTAGTCAGTATACCGGAAACACGAAGCACCCAAACATCATCAGGATACTTGCCAATACACTACGCTCAACCTATCAATATGATCCGGGAACATTTCTTGATAACCCTGAAACAGTGAATGCGGACCGGTTAGTAATTCGGATAGACTGGAACCTGGGCAGGTATAGTAAGTTAGCTATCAGTAACCGATTTACATTGGGACAAAGGACACAGGCGAATAAAGGCAACAGTAAAACCATCCAATTCAGTAACAATGGATTTCTTTTACTGTCATCTGCCAATTCAACAAGTATAGAATGGAAAACGGTCATTGCCGGCCATACAGGCAATAAACTATTGGTAACCTATACATCTGTAGCTGATAACCGCGGGCCCCTGGGTAAAGCATTTCCAAGAGTAAGAATCAATGATGGAAACGGGGCAATCATTTTTGGTACCGACAACAGTTCTACCAACAACCAACTCATGCAAAAAAACCTGACAGTATTTGATAAATTAAATTTCATATCCGGAAGTCATCTACTGAATGCGGGATTAGAGATCGAATACAATGAAGTGCGTAATGCATTTATTCAAAACAGTTTTGGCAATTATACTTTTTCTTCAGTAAGTAATTTTCTAACCCATGCGCATCCATCCGCTTACCAACTGGGTTTTCCGTTATCCGATTCTTTGATTCCTGATCAGCCATTTTTTCCGGCTAAGTTTTCTGTCCTGAAAGCCGCCCTGTTTATTAATGATAACATCAGGCCATCCCCGGCATTTTTATTACACTTTGGAATACGTGCGGATTACTACCGCTATTTAACAAAACCACCTGGTGCTGCTTTTATCAATCTTGTAGCGATACCGGCATTTGCCAACTATTGGGATGTTCAGGGAACAAGCGCCGGCATGGCTCCTGTTGTACCTGTTACCATCTCTCCGAGAGTAGGTTTTATATATCAAATGACCGGAAAGAAAATAATGATAAGGGGTGGTATGGGCTTGTTCTCCGGCCGGATACCCCTGGCATGGCCGGGAGGCTTGTATACCAATAATGGTATATTAGCCGGCGGCTATA
This sequence comes from uncultured Sediminibacterium sp., assembly GCA_964359445.1. Lineage (GTDB taxonomy): Bacteria > Bacteroidota > Bacteroidia > Chitinophagales > Chitinophagaceae > Sediminibacterium. The sequence goes on from CAYHTC010000126.1 coordinate 1,911, forward strand.
AAGCTACCCCTTCTCAACTAAATTTGATTCGTTTCAGGGCAGATCCGTTTAATCAATGGACAGTAGCTGAAACAGGCGCTGTTATTAATAAAGAACCGCTTAACCTGATGTCGGCAAAGTTCCACATGCCTGCCCTGTTCAGAACATCTCTCGCCCTTGAAAAAAAATTTTCACATGGATGGTCTGTTATGATAGAAGGCATGCTAAGCAAAAATATTCAGGAGATAGCTTACACAAATATTAATCTGTTACCGGCAACAGACAGTTTACAGGGGCCTGATAACAGGAGCATTTACACAATAGTCAACAATGGCAGAATACCCCTGAACCCTGATGGATCCAACCCGTATGATTATGCCATTCTGCTGGGAAATAATAAAGGTGACAAAGGTTTTTCAAAAATGGTTACAGCAACAATTGCCAAAAAAAATATTTCAAAATGGAACTGGGAGATACACTATACTATGGGAAAATCAATGGCCATGAATGATGGTACCGCTTCCGTTAATGCAAGTCAGTGGAGATTTATGGAATCAGTTAATGGCAGAAACTTTCTAACCAGATCCGTTTCAGATTTCAGCGCCGGCCATAGAATATTCGCCCATGCGAATAAAATATTCAGGCAAGGCAATAAAAAAAAGGGAATAACCATTACGCTAAACTATAACGGGCAGTCAGGGTCTCCCTTTAGTTATGTATATGGAGATGGTAGCCTAACCAGGGATGATGGTGTTTTAGGAGGGTATGACCTGTTATATATTCCTACAGAGAAAGAGCTTGCAGAGATGGTTTTTCTGGAAAATAGGGTTAATGGGATATCCTATACGGCACAACAACAAAAAGAGGCGCTGGAACTGTTGATCAGCAATAATCCGTACTTAAATAAACACCGGGGAAATTATGCGGAGAGAAATGGCAGCAGAACCCCGTTTACCCATAAAATAGACCTGAAAATAAAGCAAGACATAAGGTTCAGGTTTGGGAAATATCATTACCTGCTGCAAGTGAGTTGGGATATATTCAACCTAAGCAATTTAATAAATCCCGGTTGGGGACTGCAATACATATTACCCTTTGATCAATATCCATTGGTAAGTTTTGCCGGGTATGCAGGGGTAAATGGTTACCTGCCTCAATACCGTTTTAATCCTGCCCTTTTGCAAAAAAGCCTGTTCACAATAAATACCAGTGCCGTTCCCGCTTATGCCTCAACCTGGAGCAGCCAGGTAGGTTTTCGGATAAGTTTTAGCGAATAAGTTTCCTGCCTAAACCGGGGGCCTGGCCTTTCAAATGAGGGGTGGACAAGCATTTTATGTTTTTCGACTATTCTGTATGTAGCATTTTATCACCATTTAATCAACATTCTTCCGGAAAATCACTATTAATTTAACATTAAATTGGAGAGATGAATAAAGAAACGGCATATATGTATGATATTTGCGCAATCTAAAACTATGCTTATATGCGAATTTTAAAGAGATTCTGCCTGATGTTACCGGCCTTATTAATAGCCGTAACATCCATGGCGCAAGTAACTACCGGTACAATTACCGGTACAGTGAAAGACGCAAAAAATGTACCTCTGGCAGGCGCATCAATTGAGGTTTTACACGAACCTTCCGGTTCACGTTACAAATCAGTATCTACCAATACAGGTAAATATACTGTTCCCGGTTTACGTGTAGGTGGACCTTATAAAATCACCATTACCTATGTTGGTTTAAAAACCGAGGTTGTAACAGATGTAACTGTACAGTTGGGCGAACCTTCAGTGGTTGATTTAACCCTGACAGACAATTCAACCCAATTACAAGAAGTAACTGTAATCGGAGCTGCAAATAGAAAAGCTGCTTTGATATCAAAAGACAGAAAAGGTGCTTCTACTAACATCAATTCACGTTTGATCAGTTCTTTACCTACCATCAGCCGTAATGTAACTGATATTACACGTTTGGTACCTCAATCAAATGGTACTTCATTTGCTGGTCAGGATGGCAGAGCCATCAACTTTACATTGGATGGCTCAATCTTCAATAACTCATTTGGTTTGAGTTCTTTGAATGGTGGCCAAACCAACTCTGCACCTATTTCATTGGATGCCTTGCAGGAAATTCAAATCAACGTTTCTCCTTATAACCTGAGAGATGCTGGTTTTACCGGTGCGAGTATAAACGCAGTAACAAAAAGTGGTACTAACACCATTCATGGTACTGGATTTTATAACCAACGTAACGAAGGTTATCTTGGTAAAAAAGCAGGTATAGGCGGTAAGCAGGATGTTGTTACTACTGCATTCGATGTTAAGCAATATGGTGCTAGTTTTGGCGGTGCCATCATCAAAAACAAATTATTTTACTTTGTAAACTACGAGGTGGAAAGAAGAAATGACATTGGTTCTACCTGGGTTGCAGATGCAAGTAATGGTGCAACACCTGTTAGTGGCAATATTTCAAAAGTAAAAAAATCTGAATTAGAAGACTTATCTACTTTTTTACAAACTAAGTTAAACTATAATCCAGGTGGTTATCAGGGATATCCTTTCGTTACCAAAAGTGATAAAGCCGTTGTCCGGTTCGACTGGAATATCAATGATAAACACAAATTAAGTGTACGTGGTAATATGTTAACCTCGAAAAGAGATGTAGGTGCCAGTAATAGTAATAGCACAAACGGATCAAGAGGTAATAGCAACGTTTCCATGATGTTTCAAAACTCGGCTTACGAAATCAATAATAATATTTATGGTGTAATTGCCCAGTTGAACAGTCGTTTCAGCAATAAGATCAATAATGAATTAACCTTTGGCTATACTGCCAATAGAGATTTAAGAGGAGTTAAAGGAGGAAGTTTTCCAATGGTAGATATTCAGGACGGGTCTAGTCCGCTTACTGCTACTCCTACCGCTCCAGGTTCTTCTGTTCCATCTGCGCAAGCAGGACAGAGTAGAACCTACATTTCATTCGGTAATGATCCTTTTACTCCCAACAATTTATTGAATACCGATACCTGGCAGTTTAATGACAACTTAACTGCATATTTAGGTAAACACACGTTAACTGCTGGCGTATCATTCGAGAGCATGACATTTACAAATGGATTTACAGCCTTAATTAATGGTATATATACCTTTAATAATTTGAATGATTTTTATACTGCGGCCAATGCATTTATTGCGAGTCCATCTCAGTCTTTCAGCCCTGTTTTCATGAGAAATTATCGTGCAAGCTTTAGTAACTTACCTGGTGGTGTACCTTGGTTAGTAAAAACCAAAGCACGTAATATTGCTGCTTATATTCAGGATGAGTTAAACTTAGAGCCCAATTTCAACCTTACTTATGGTATTCGTTTTGAGGTACCTTATTTTTCCGGAGCTGGTTTTACCAATACCGAGGTAGATGGCATGAGCTTTATAGACAATAATGGCCAAAGCACTAAATTGAGTACTTCAAAATTGCCTACAGCCAAATTAATGATTAGCCCTCGTATTGGATTTAACTATGATGTGAAAGGTGATAGAACAACACAAATCAGAGGTGGTGTTGGTATGTTTACCGGCCGTCCTCCTTTTGTATTTGTGAGTAACCAAATGGGTAATAATGGTGTATTAAGTGGTTTTGTAAGTCTCAACAATACAGCAGCTTATCCTTTCACTACCAATACACCTGCAAGCTATCCAAGTTTTGCACCAAATCCTGGTGTTCCTGCATCCTCTTACAATTTTGCAACTACAGAAGAATCCTTCCGTTTCCCTAAAGTGTTGCGTAGCAACTTAGCAATTGATCAAAAATTGTATCAGGACATCATATTGACAGGCGAATTAATTTATACGCAGAGTTTAAACAATATCAATTATTACAACGCTAACCTACGGCCTTCCTCTAAATTCTTTGCCGGCCCAGACACAAGACCTCGTTTTGATGGTGTTGGGTTATCTGGTTCTGCTCAGGCAAGTGCATTGCGACTGAATTCTAAAATTTCTGATGCCATTGTAATGGAAAGTGCCCCATTAGGTGGTTCTATTGCTGCAACGATTAAATTAGAGAAACCTACTAAAACTAAAGGCTTAGGCTGGATGGCTGCTTATACATTTACCAGGGCCCGTGACTATATGTCTGCTGGTTCTATTGCCTTCAGTTCATGGGCTGCAATTCGAAGTATTCGTGGTAACAACCTTGCCGATATGGCATACAGTGACAATGAAATCCGTAACCGGGTAATTGGTAATGTAAACTATCGTATTGAATTAGGTAATTCTGCGGCATTACAATTTTCTCTTTTTGGACAATCACAAAATCAAGGTCGTTTCTCTTACACCTATAATGGAGATATGAATGGCGATGGTTTGAGTGGGAATGATTTGTTGTATGTTCCAAACAGTGCATCTGAATTGGTTTTCTTACCCATCACTTCAGGCGCTACCGTAGTTGCTACTGCTGCACAACAAGCTACTGCGTTTGATGCATTTATCAGCCAGGATAAATACTTAAGTAGCAGACGTGGTAAATATGCCGAAAGAAATGGTGCATTATTACCTTATCTTGTTCGTTTCGACTTTTCTACTCAATTAGAATTGTTTAGAAATATTGGTAAAAACAGACATACCATTCAATTAAGAGCAGATATTTTCAATGTTGGAAATATGATCAACTCTGCTTCCGGAGTGAGCAACTTTGTAAATACATTCAATCCTTTAACTGCGGCTGGTGTAAATGCATCAGGTGTTCCCCAATATAGAATGACAACTGTTAGTGGTGGACTCAATTACACTACATATAGAAAAAGTACCAGTATTGGTGATGTTTGGCAGGCTCAATTCGGTATTAGATATATATTCTAATCTAATCTAAGTACTCTTTAACACACAAAAACCCGAACCTAAAAAGTTCGGGTTTTTGATTACCCCCTAAAATAAATCCCTTCAAAGCTCCCCCTATCAACCCCCTATTTACAATTTCTTAACTCCTAACTTCTAACTTTCAATTATTATCCCCATCCCCACACCAAAAACGCCGGAAACACCTTACCCCATGTAGGTATATCGTGCTTACCCTCTTCTATTTCGAGGTAATGAATATGATCATCCGTATAGCCTTTCGCCTTTAGTTCCACTATCAGGTCCAGTGTATCATCAATCGAATCAATGATTCCATTCTGATTTCTGTCTGCTGTTTCATCCAATGCACCACACTCCATAAAAAATCGAAGCCATGGAAAAAAAATTCCTTTTCTTAT
>CAYHTC010000127.1:0-7113 GCA_964359445.1 uncultured Sediminibacterium sp.
GGGAAGTGATTGGTTGTCGTTGAATTTTTTTAAGGTGATATTGACTCCTTCGGCGGTAGCTGCTGCCGGGTTTGATGCATACCAGGAGGCATCAAAAAGACGGAATTGTGCGGGGTACAGGCGCAGTAGTTACTTTAAGTAGTTCGAAGGAAAATTTTTCTATCATAAAAGAAAAAGCCAGCGCCAACTACTCATTTAATAAAGGAACATCCACACAGAGTTATCCTTCTTCGATGATGGGAACGATTGCCCTGTTGCGTCAGACTTATTATGATGCCGCCTGGTATAAATCAAACCCGGCAGCAGCAATTGCCGAGGGGATCAATATCACCCTTAAAAATTTCAACGACAACCAATCACTTCCCCAAATATTTGATACACAGGACAGGGGCATTGATTTATGGAACGTGATGAGAGCAGACAGGGTAGGTGACGAATTCGGGGTTCAGTATATTATTAAAGCAACGGGGAAAGAATACCAACGCATCAAAGAAGTAGCGGCCACCAAAGCGGCATTGATTGTTTCCTTAAATTATCCGCAGGCACAGGATGTGGAAGATCCTAATGATGCCAGGCTGGTATCACTGGCAGATATGAAAAACTGGGAACTGGCCCCCACCAATCCGGCGGCCATTGAAAAAGCGGGTATCGCATTTAGTCTTACTACCGCCGATCTTAATGATCCAAAAACATTTCTTACCAATCTTCGTAAAGCCATAGAATATGGCCTTACAGAAAAAGCCGCTTTGGAAGCTTTAACAAAAAATCCTGCCACCTGGCTGGGTGTATATGATAAAGTAGGAAGTATTGATGCCGGAAAGCTGGCCAATTTTATGATTACCACCGGACCTGTTTTTGCAGAGAAAACAAGCCTTGTACAAAACTGGATACAGGGCGGAAAATATTCCGTGAAAGAAGGGGCATGGAGCAGTCCTGCAGGAACATATCATTTAGTAATCAATACACCGGCAGGAACCCAGGCTTATACGCTTGATGTAAAATCAGGTAATGCGGGAAATGTGATTGGGAAAGATACACTGACTACCCGTTTTAATTTTGACGGCAAAAATGTAAAAATAGGATTCACGGCAACCCCCCGGCATCGCGGACCATCCCCGGCAGGTGGTGCGGCGGCCAGTCTTCCCGCCAATGCAACAAGACTTACAGGCTACAGCAATGGTAGCAGTTGGAACGGAACAGGCGTAGATTCAACCGGCAGTCAACTCACCTGGAGCGCTTCACTTGTTTCTTTAACAGCGGCCAAACCAGACAGCAGCAAAACGAAAACGATTCCAAAAACCGGTGCCGGTTTTTATCCTTTCACAGCTTTCGGTAATGCAGACAGTACAGTACCAAAACCAGAAACGGTGCTGTTTAAAAACGCAACCGTATGGACAAGCGATAAGGAAGGAAAGATAGAGGGAGCAGACGTGTTGGTTAAAAACGGGAAAATTGTTATAGTGGGTAAAGGCTTAAGCGATGCTTCTGCCAAAGTGATTGATGCAACAGGCAAACACCTGACAGCCGGCATTATCGACGAACACTCACACATAGCATCCGCCTCTATCAATGAAGGCGGACAATCGGTTACTTCCGAAGTTCGCATTCAGGATAATCTTGATCCGGATGACATCAATATATACAGACAACTGAGTGGCGGCGTTACCACATCGCATATACTTCACGGCTCTGCCAATACCATTGGCGGACAAACACAGTTGATAAAACTCCGCTGGGGCGCCGATGATGATGGGTTGAAATTTAAAAACGCGGATCCTTTTATCAAATTCGCCCTGGGAGAAAATGTAAAACGATCCTCCTCCACACAGGGTAATCCACGTTTCCCCGATAGCAGGATGGGTGTTGAGCAGGTATTGACCGATGCGTTTAACAGGGCCGGAGCTTACGATAATGCACGGAAAGAAGCTGATGCCAATAATAAAAAGAAGGGCACAGTAAGAAGAGACCTGGAACTGGATGCGCTGGCAGAAATCATGAACAAAAAAAGATTTATTACCTGTCATAGTTATGTGGCCAGTGAAATAGTATCTACCATGCGTGTTGCTGAAAAATTTGGTTTCCGCGTAAATACATTCACGCATATACTGGAGGGATATAAAGTAGCCGATAAAATGAAAGAGCATGGGGCCAGCGCCTCTACCTTCTCTGATTGGTGGGCCTATAAGAACGAAGTACAGGATGCGATTCCATACAACGCGGCCATTATGCAGAAAGTGGGCCTAAACGTTGCCATCAATTCCGATGATGCAGAGATGGCGCGCAGATTGAACCAGGAAGCGGCCAAAAGCGTGAAGTACGGCGGTATCAGCGAAGAAGACGCGCTTAAAATGGTAACCATCAATCCGGCCAAAATGCTGCATGTAGATGACCGCGTAGGAAGCATTAAAGAAGGAAAAGACGCGGACCTGGTATTATGGAGCGATAATCCATTGAGTATTTATGCCAAAGCATTATACACCATGGTAGATGGTACGATTTTTTTCGACAGGGAAAAAGACGCGGCGATGAGAAAAGAAGTTAAGGCGGAGCGAACCAGATTGATAGGCAAAATGGTGGGTGAAAAAAGGGGTGGCGCAGCGGTAGTGCCATTTACGCCAAGCTACAAATACATCCAAACCTGTTCTGACCATAGCCACAAACTGGGCATGCTCGAAATTGATGCAGACGAAGAGGAACAAACGCAGACTAACCACTAAAATAAAAAAAATGCAAAGAATCATTTATATACTCAGCGCCCTGTTGTTACTGCCAGGTATGGTAACTGCACAGGAAACCATTTATCCGGCCAAGGCACAAAGGGGTATCTTATTTCTGAAGAACGGAACAGTGCATGTAGGCAATGGCGCTGTGATAGAAGGAGCAACCGTAAAAATTAATAATGGAAAAATAGAAGAAGTGGGATCCGGTGTTTCCGTTCCGGCCGATGCCACCCAGGTATGGGACGTAAAAGGAAAACATATCTATCCCGGCCTGATCTTACCGGCCTCCACGCTGGGATTACAGGAGATATCCGGCATCAGAAGTATGCAGGATTTTAATGAGATCGGAGACCTGAATCCAGGCATTCGTTCTATTGCCGCATACAACGCGGATTCTAAAGTCACGAATACGCTTCGTTCCAATGGAATATTATTGGCACATACGGCGCCCGTTGGTTCATTAATTGGCGGCCTGTCGTCTGTGGTACAATTGGATGCCTGGGGGCATGAAGATGCTGCCTACCGTGCGGATCTGGGTATGAATTTTTATATGCCCAGCCTCTTAACCCGCGCTACCGGCCGTTTTGCGGCACAGATTGCCCTGATGTTTCCACAACAGGGGGATCCCGCAAAAGAAGCGCTGGACAAAATTGAACAGGTGAAAAATTTTTTCCGTGAAGCAGCCGTATATATAAAAAACGAGCACGCTGTGCCCAATCTGAAATTTGAGGCAACCCGTGGTTTGTTCAATAAAAAACAAAAGCTTTTTGTTCATTGCAACCAGGTAAAACAAATGTTGCTGGCGATAGCTTTTGTAAAAGAGTTTGGCTTTGATGTAGTGCTGGTGGGCGCAAGCGAAAGCTGGCAAATTGCCGATCTGCTGAAACAAAACAATATCGGCGTTATTCTGAGCCAGATGCACAATCTTCCCACGCTGGATGACGATGATGTGGACCAGCCATACAAGGCGCCGGCCGCTTTACAAAAAGCGGGGGTATTATTCTGTATTAATGATGATGATCCACAGAACCGTGGCCGAAACCTGCCTTTTAATGCGGGAACCGCTGTTGCGTATGGGCTGGATAAAGAAGCGGGCCTTAGCGCCATTACCCTGAATGCGGCGAAAATCCTTGGCATTGATGATATAACCGGTTCTATTGAAAAAGGGAAAGACGCCAACATCATTATCAGCGAGGGAGATGTACTCGATATGCGCAGCAGCGTAATTACCGATGCATTTATTCAGGGAAGAAAGATTGAATTGAACGATAAGCATAAACAACTCTATGAAAGATACAAATACAAATACGCTCTTAACTAAGGGGGATCGCTGATTTTTATATGATCGGAAAAGCCCTCACGTTGTGAGGGCTTTTCTTTTGAGTTCGCTGCCATTTTGCGTACGTAATAATTATTAAGAGGGAAACAATTGAGGGGTAATGGGTTCTTTTTCTACGGGCACTTTCTGTACCTTAGCCGCATGGGTAAAAAACTTTTTCTGCTGGACGCGCTTGCATTGATCTACCGGGCATATTATGCACTGATCCGCAGTCCGCGTATCACCTCTAAAGGCAAAAACACCAACGCACAGTTTGGTTTTACCAATACCTTATTTGATCTGATCAACAAAGAAAAACCCACACACCTGGCTGTTTGTTTTGATACACATGCGCCCACGGAAAGACACACTGATTTTACAGATTATAAAGCCAACAGGCAGGAAACGCCCGAAGATCTGTTAGATTCTATACCGGATATTAAACGAATCATACAGGGTTTTAATATACCCGTAGTGGAAATGGATGGTTATGAAGCGGATGATGTAATCGGAACTGTTGCCTGGCAGGCCGCGGATTTGGGATACGAAGTGTTTATGGTTACGCCGGATAAAGATTATGGTCAACTGTTAATTCATCCTAAGGTATTTATTTATAAACCACCATCATTCGGTAATGCGGAAGAAATACTAACCGCCGAAAAGATTTGTACGAAATGGGATATTCAAAGAGTGGAACAGGTGATAGATATGCTGGGGCTGATGGGTGATGCGGCAGATAATATTCCCGGCATTGCAGGGGTGGGAGAAAAAACAGCCGCCAAATTGCTGAAAGAATTCGATACCCTTGAAAATGTGTTAGCCAATGCGGATAGCATTAAAGGAGCCCTGGGCGAAAAGATTCGCAATGGAAAAGAAATGGCGATCATGAGTAAAAAACTCGCTACCATCATTACCAATGTGCCCGTTACCTTTCACGAAGAAGATTACCGGCTGAAAGAATGGAAAAAAGAGGCACTGGTTGAAGTGTTTACCGGGCTTGAGTTTAAAACCCTCGGCAAAAGAATTCTGGGAAACGATTTTAATGCTTTTCATGCTGCGCCCACCAACGTGCAAACCGATCTCTTTGGCGATACCGTATCAACCGGCAAAAGAGAAAGGGGTAGTTCAAAAAAGGAGGCCGCTGCCGCTATCACGGGTGAAGAAAGTACCGGCCTGCTGGCAGAAAAAAACATCAACAATACCGAGCACAACTATCATTTGGTGCAAACCAGAGAAGGAATAGACGGGCTGGTACAAACGTTGTTACAATATCCGGAGATTTGCTTTGATACAGAGACCACCAATATTGATGCGAACGAGGCGGAACTGGTGGGTATGAGTTTTTCTGTGAAGAAAGGAGAAGCATATTACATACCATGCCCCGCAGACAGAGAAGCAACGGGGTTGATACTGGAGCAGATGGCGCCCCTTTTTAATTCTCCGGCAATTACCTGGGTAGGACAAAACCTGAAATATGATTTACTGGTATTAAAGTGGTATGATATTACACTGAACGGAACCCTCTTTGATACTATGCTGGCGCATTACCTGATAGAGCCGGAAGGCAGGCGCAGTATGGATTTGCTGAGCGCACAATATTTGGGCTATGAGCCGGTGCATATTGTAGAATTAATTGGTAAGAAGGGAAAGGGGCAGGGCACCATGCGTGATGTGGAAACAGAAAAAGTAAAAGAATACGCAGCCGAAGACGCTGATATTACGCTGCAGTTGAAACAGTGTTTTATACCTTTACTGAAGGAGAAAGATGTTATGCGGGTGTTTGATGAGGTGGAAAATCCACTGGTGCGGGTATTAACTGATATGGAATTTGAAGGCGTTAAAATTGATGTGGCTTTTCTGAATGAGTATAGCAAAGTGTTAGAAAAAGATGCCAGGCGGTTTGAAGAAAACGTGTATGCGCAGGCGGGTGTCCGGTTTAACCTGGCATCACCCAAACAACTGGGAGAGGTATTGTTTGAAATTTTAAAAATTGACCCAAAAGCTAAAAAAACAAAAACAGGCCAATATGCAACCGGTGAGGATGTGTTGCAAAAGCTGGCAAACAAGAACCCCATCGTTGCAGATATTCTGGGCTTCAGAGAACTGACAAAACTGCGGAGCACTTATGTGGATGCTTTGCCCCAGATTATTAACAGTAAAACGGGCAGGGTGCATACCTCTTATGCACAGGCCGTTGCTGTTACAGGAAGATTAAGCAGCAATAATCCTAACCTGCAGAATATTCCTATCAGGAGCGATCGCGGAAGGGAGATACGAAAAGCTTTTATACCAAGAGATCCTTCGCGTATTTTAATCAGTGCGGATTATTCGCAGATAGAATTAAGAATTGTTGCCGCCATCAGTGGGGATCCGAATATGTGTGAAGCGTTTAAACAGGGAAAAGACATTCACACCGCAACCGCGGCCAAAGTATACAATATAGACGAAGCGGATGTTACCAAGGAGATGAGGTACAAAGCCAAGAGCGTTAATTTCGGTATCATTTATGGACAGGGCGCCTTTGGTTTGTCGGATAACCTGGGCATATCCAGAGCAGAGGCAAAAGAGATCATTGATAACTATAAGAAAGAGTTTGTGGGCATATCATCCTATATGGACAATACCATCAAATTTGCACAAGCCAATGGCTATGTACAAACGCTGATGGGAAGGAAGAGGTGGTTAAAAGACATCAATTCATCTAACTTCACCGTGCGCGGTTACGCAGAGCGAAACGCGATTAACTCGCCCATACAGGGAACGGCCGCGGACATGATTAAACTGGCCATGATTAAAATTCATCATGAAATGAAAAAAGGATCCTGGCAATCAAAAATGATTTTACAGGTACACGACGAGTTGGTGTTTGATGCGGTAAAAGAAGAGACGAAAGACCTGAAAAAACTGATCATTTCCAACATGACCGGGGCCATGGTACTTCCCAATGGTGTTCCGGTGGAAGCAGAGGTAGGAGAAGGCGTAAACTGGTTAGAAGCGCATTAAAATTAAAATGATGATTTTTAAGAAGCTGTTTGAGTTAATTAATATTTTTTACCATTAGGCACATCATAGCCA
>CAYHTC010000128.1:0-7107 GCA_964359445.1 uncultured Sediminibacterium sp.
CGTCTCACTATTAAAGTAATCATTGAAAATAAAGAAGCCTGTCAGCGTTATGCAGGTGTAACCATTAGTGGATTGTCAGTGGCAGAATCACCTCAATGGTTAAAAGACAGGTTAACAGCTATTGGACAACGGTCTATCAACAATATAGTAGATATCACCAATTTCATATTACATGAAACGGGCCAGCCCCTGCATGCCTTTGATGCCGATAAAATTACCGGTAATACCATCATCGTACAAAACCTGCCCGAAGCCACTAAGTTCATATCACTGGATGCGAAAGAAAGAAAATTAAGCAGCGAAGACCTGATGATCTGTAATGCAGCAGAGGGTATGTGTATGGCAGGTGTATTTGGCGGACTTGATAGCGGGGTAACACAAAATACTACCCGCATCTTCCTGGAGAGCGCCTGGTTCAATCCCATCAGTATCCGTAAAACAGTTGTTCATCATGATCTGAGAACGGATGCTGCTACCAGATTTGAAAAAGGAGTTGACATTTCAAACACAGTGAATGTGCTGAAAAGGGCGGCCCTGTTGATTAAAGAAATAGCGGGTGGGGAGATCAGCAGTGAGGTGGTGGATATATATCCTGACCCAAAACCAAAAACGGAAGTAGCCTTAAAAAATCATTACTTAAAAAAACTAAGCGGTAAAAATTATCATTCGGATAAGATTAAAAAAATATTGACCAGTCTTGGATTCGAAATTGTGCGGGAAGGACAGGATGAATTGCGTGTGGCTGTGCCTTACAGCAAACCGGATATCAGTTTGCCGGCTGATATTGTGGAAGAAATTCTCAGGATTGACGGTCTCGATAGTATTGAAATTCCGTCTGCCATTACCATTAGTCCGGCTGTAGAAAAACTGGGACTGAAAGAATCACTGAAAGATAAGATTGCTAATTACCTGGTGGGGCAGGGGTTTGTTGAGATACTCACCAACTCCATCACTAACAGTAAATATTTTGAGGAAGAAGTATTGGCCACAACGGTGAAGATGCTGAATAACCTGAGCGAAGAGCTGAATATACTCAGGCCGTCTATGTTAGAAACCGGGCTCGAATCCATCGCCTACAATCTTAACCGCAGAAATAATGATCTGCAGTTATTTGAATTTGGCAAAACATATACCACAAAGGGCATTGGTGAATACCTGGAAGAAGAACATCTCTGTTTGTACACTACCGGTTTTACTCATGCGGACGGGTGGAATGAAAAAGGAAAGCAACAGGATTTTTACCGGATCAAAGGCCTGGCTACCGCTCTTTTCACTTTGTGCGGGTTGAACTCAATCCGGTTTGCACCATCTGAACAGGCAGGCGCAACATTGGATATTTACCGGGGAAAACAACTGATCGGAAAACTGGCTGAAGTAAGCTGGCAGAAGCTACAGACTTTTGATATTAAACAACCTGTATTTTTCCTGGACATTCAGTTTGCATTACTGGTGGATGCGGTTACGAACAATAAGATCCGTTACAGGGAAGTAAATAAGTTCCCCGCAATGCAGCGTGATCTTGCCATGGTGGTAAGCCGGGCCACTACCTTCGAATTAATTGAACAGACAGTCAAAAAAATAAAACTGGGCAAACTGAAAGGAATGCGGTTATTTGATGTTTTTGAAAGTGAAAAACTGGGATCAGATAAAAAATCAATGGCCATCAGCTTCACCTTTTCTGATGACGCGAAAACACTGACAGATGTGGAAGTAGATAGCATGGTTGCCAAACTGGTAGAGGGTTTTGAAAATGAATTGCTGGCAGAGATCAGGAAATAAAATGCAAATTTCACCGTTAATAATAAGTGCAGTAAAAATGTACGATTCTTCTGCATTGCAGTTATCTTAGACAGATGGTTGACCTTGATCTTCAAATAAAAAGCATACAGGATAAGCTGCAGCAACTACTGCGGCAGCAGGCTGTATTGCAGAAGGAGAACCAGCGCTTAAAAAAAGAACTGGAAAAGACCGGAGGTATTGATATGGAGAAAGACCGGCAGATTCAGTCGTTACAACAGAAAGTGGATACTTTGAAGATAGGTTCCCTGCATCTTAATGAGGAGGATAAAAGCGCTTTGGGAAAACGGATTGATAGTTACCTGAAAGAAATTGATAAATGCCTGGCCATGCTAAATACCTGACTACATGCCTGAACTGATACCCGTTAATATCCTGATTGCCGATAGAAGCTACCGCCTTAAAATTGAAGTGGCCGATGAGGAAATGGTTCGTAAAACCGCAACCCTCATCAACGATAAGATCGGCGAATTCAGAACGCAGTTTGCCGGAAAGGATATGCAGGACTATGTTTCCATGGTTCTCCTCTGGTTCGCCACCGAACAAAACCGTTCAGGTACAGACCAGATTGCCCTTGGCAAAGCCGCGGAAAAACTCGCTTCCCTCGAAAAGTTAGTTGATAAGGCGCTTCAGGAAAGTATATAAGCCGCCATCCCGGTAAGTTCAAACTTCTTATCCCGTACTTCTTACTTATTTAATTATCTTCGTTCCTTATCGTTTACTTATAACAGTAATATGAGATGTGAACAAAGATATATTGTGAACTATTCTAAAACTTGCCAAAAAAATGGAACCAACAGTACAATTGATTATAATTGGTGTAAGTGCACTAATTGCGGGGATCATAGCGGGTAGGCTGATTTTCTCCAAAAACACCAAAAAACAGGTAGAAGAAGCCGAATACCAGGCCAAAAATATTCTGAAAGAGGCCGAACTCAGGGCTGAAACCATCAGGAAAGAGAAACAACTTGAAGCCAAAGAGAAGTATGTTCAGTTGAAGTCGGACTATGACCGTGAGGTACTCGACCGAAACCGCAAACTGGGTGAAATTGAGAACAAGATCAAGCAGAAAGAGATCTCGATTAACCAGAAAGAAGCCTCATTAGATAAGCAGTTCAAGGAAAATGACGTAATCAAAGACAACCTTAACCGCCAGATTGAAGTGGTTAATATGAAACGTACTGAACTGGAGAAACACCAGGAAGAACATATACGCCGCCTGGAAAAAATTGCCGGTTTAAGCGCGGAAGAAGCCAAATCCCAATTGGTGGAAAGCCTGAAAGCAGAGGCGCATTCACAGGCATTGACCCTTCAGCAGGAAATTATTGAAGACGCCAGGTTGAAAGCTAATAAAGAAGCGCGTAAGATTGTTATACAATCCATCCAGCGTACGGCTGCAGAGGTAACTATTGAAAATACGGTAACCGTATTTAACCTGGAAACTGATGAAATTAAAGGACAGATTATTGGTCGTGAAGGACGGAATATCCGGGCCATTGAAGCGGCCACCGGTGTGGACCTGATTGTTGATGATACCCCGGAAGCGATTATTCTTTCTTCGTTTGATCCGTTACGCAGGGAAATAGCCCGTTTGAGTTTGCAAAGACTGGTATCTGATGGACGTATCCACCCGGCAAGGATTGAGGAAGTGGTGGAGAAAACCCGCCGCCAGTTAGAGGAGCAGATTATGGAAATTGGTGAAAGAACCGTGATTGAAATGGGTATTCATGGGCTGCACAAAGAACTGGTGAGACTGGTAGGTAAGATGCGTTTCCGCTCTTCTTACGGTCAGAATCTGTTAATGCACAGCAGGGAAACCGCCAATTTATGCGCTATTATGGCGGCAGAATTGGGTATGAACCCAAAATTGGCCAAACGTGCCGGTCTTTTACACGATATCGGTAAAGTACCTGATGAAGAAACTGAACTGACTCACGCGCTGTTGGGAGCTAAATTGGCAGAGAAATATGGTGAAAACCCGGCAGTGGTCAATGCCATCGGCGCCCACCATGACGAGATGGAAATGCAATATGTGATTTCTCCCATTGTACAGGCCTGCGATGCCATCAGCGGTGCTCGTCCGGGTGCCCGCCGTGAGATTATGCAGCAATACCTGCAGCGTATCAAGGACCTGGAAAACCTGGCCATGGCCTATCCCGGTGTTGAAAAAGCCTATGCCATTCAGGCTGGCCGTGAATTGAGGGTAATTGTTGAGGCTGATAAGGTTAGCGATGTAGACAGCGATAAATTAAGCTTTGAAATAGCCCAGAAAATACAGACAGAAATGACCTATCCCGGTCAGATCAAAGTAACCGTAATCAGGGAAAAGAGAGCGATAAACGTAGCGAGATAAAAAAATTAATAATTAGTAATTAGTAATTATTTTCCTACCTTTGCCGTCCGAAAAATAAAAATTATGAACGCAGCAGTTCAGTTTGTACACGACCAGTTAACAACCCAGAAAACCCATCCCAGCTTTAAGGCGGGTGATAATATTACCGTTAACTATAAAATCGTTGAGGGTGGTAAAGAGCGTATCCAGAGTTTTCGTGGAGATGTGATCAAAAAACAGGGAAATGGCGCTACCGCTTCATTTACTGTTCGTAAAATATCTGATGGAGTAGGTGTGGAGCGTCTTTTTCCCATCCTTTCTCCCAATATTGATTCTATTTTACTGAATAAAACCGGTAAAGTTCGTCGCGCTAAGTTGTACTACCTGCGTGAGCGCAGCGGTAAAAGTGCCCGTATCAAGGAAAAACGGTTCTAACCCCCCCGGTTTGCAAAATAGTTGAAGGCGGAAGACTTGGCTATGACTAAGAGCTTCCGCTTTTTTATTGATTTTAACATAGTTACTCAATATTTATTTTAGGACAAGACGTTTGTTTTGCCTTAACTTTGATTTTCTTAAAACAGTTTTTATGGGCAACTTAGGATTTCAGGAAATATTACTTATTGCAGTGGTAGTATTGGTATTATTTGGCGGAAGAAAAATTCCGGAATTTATGCGCGGTTTAGGAAAAGGTATCCGCGAATTCAATGATGCCAAGAATAATGTTAAAAAAGAACTGGAAGAAGGCCTGAAAGAAAAGGATCAGTCTACTACAACGCAACCGTAATTAACACCCTCACAAAAGCAGTTTAGCCTTTGTTTCGTTACAGCACAATCAAAGACTATCATATAGCATTACAGAACGGCCAAACCACCTGTGTGGAGGCCGTTAGTAGTTATATACAGGCGATCTATGATCGTCCGTCACTCAATGCATTTCTTGAAGTATACGCGGAAGAAGCCCTGCAACATGCGGAAGCATTGGATGCGCAAAGAACTGCCGGTACCCAACTTACCCCTTTGCATGGTGTGGTAGTTGGATTAAAAGATGTGATCAGTTATAAAGCGCACCATCTGTCCGCGGGCTCACATATTCTCGAAAATTTTACGGCTATCTATAACGCAACGGCAGTTGATAAATTACTGGCCGCCGGTGCCATCATTATTGGCCGTCAGAACTGTGATGAATTTGCGATGGGCAGCAGCAATGAAAATTCTGCTTTCGGTCCTGTTAAAAACGCGGTGGATGAAACAAGGGTACCCGGTGGCTCTTCGGGGGGATCTGCCGTGAGTGTGCAGGCGGGTTTATGTATGGTTAGCCTGGGAAGCGATACGGGAGGCTCTGTAAGGCAGCCTGCTGACTTCTGTGGCGTAGTAGGACTGAAACCCACTTATGGCAGGATATCAAGGTATGGCCTGGTAGCTTATGCATCTTCTTTTGACCAGATCGGAATTTTTGCATCTTCTGTTGAAGATGCCGCATTGGTTTTAGAAGTGATTGCAGGTGCAGATGATTATGACAGTACCGTATCACCGAAGGAGGTACCGGCCTATTCTGACGAATTAAACAGTACCTCTAAAAAATATAAGCTGGCTTATTTTAAAGAAGCCCTCGAACATCCGGGTCTTGACCCCGATATCCGACTGCAAACTGAGTATTTTATCAAAAAACTAACAAATGCGGGACATACGGTTGAATCTGTTGATTTTGAATTACTTGAATATGTTGTTCCAACATACTATGTTTTAACTACTGCTGAGGCATCCAGCAACCTTTCGAGGTTCGACGGGGTAAAATTTGGCTACCGTACACCTCTAACTGGTATTGATCTCACAGAACTGTATAAAGCTTCCAGAAGCCAGGGATTTGGGAAGGAAGTACAGCGCAGGATTATGCTGGGAACCTTTGTATTGAGTGCAGGGTATTTTGATGCTTATTTTACTAAGGCTCAACAGGTTAGAAGGTTATTAAGTGATTGTACCAACAATATATTTTCCCAATTTGATGCCATCATTTCGCCCACTGTGCCCTCAACTGCTTTTAAAATTGGTGAGAAGAGTAATGACCCGGTTGAGATGTTCCTTGCCGATATATATACCGTATTTGCCAACCTGGTGGGCATACCTGCTATTTCTATCCCCCTGTTCCAACACCCTAATGGACTGCCCTTTGGGCTGCAGGTGATGACTTCTCATTTTGATGAGGTATCTTTGCTGCGCCTTTCAAAACAGCTTATGGATATTTCGAAATAACCCTGAAAGGCCAAAAGGGTTTGGATATTTTACCGGCAGAGCTGGTTGGCTTGTACCTACATTAAACAGATCGGATCGTTATGCAATGGTTTGGAATCAGTATCAATAGTCGTATTTCTATCACTAAAGTAACTTTGGTGGGCATCGCTTTTGCTTTAGGTAGCATTGGCAGTATGTCTTTCAGGGATCGTTTGGGCTATCGGGCGTTTCAGGATGCGGATTCTACCATATCAGACAAGAACGGGTTCAAAAGCCTTTTCAGCAAAAACAGTTTTGATGCATCCGAACCTTATGCGGCACAGTTAAATCCAAAGGCCGTTTCGTTTGTTCAGGAATATATCCGCAAACAGGGTAAGGAACTGGAACGGATGAAGAGCTGGGGCAAGCCTTATCTTGATCTGTATGACAATGTTCTTACCCAATATGGGTTGCCCGTGGAGATGAAATACCTGAGTGTGATTGAAAGTCATCTCAGTTCAGGACTGGTTTCCTGGGCAGGCGCGGTGGGGCCCTGGCAATTGATGCCTTATGAAGCCAAAAGATTTGGCCTGCGCACCGGTAGTATTGACGACAGGATGGATTATTATAAAAGTACCCATGCTGCTGCCAAACTGATGAAGGAATTATATGGTGAATTTGGAGACTGGTTATTGGTAGTAGCTGCCTACAATGGCGGTTCCGGACGGGTAAGGCAGGCCATCAGGAAAGCAGGCAGCAGAGATTTCTGG
>CAYHTC010000129.1:0-4590 GCA_964359445.1 uncultured Sediminibacterium sp.
ATCTAAGTTCTATTCCGGTTGCAGTGTATCTGCCAATGGTGGCTATCCTTCATTTTGCGCCTTCAATCTGAGCAAAGGAGGAAAGTGAAGCAAGGATTAGAGAAACTATTATTAAGGGTTGAACTATCTTTTTCATAACTGCTGTTTTGTTGTTTCATTTACAGGATTTGCTTTAATTATCTTGCTCCCGGTGTTATTGTATTGGCCTGTAGCATTGGCATACCACCGGTTCTAAACAGTTTTGTTTTGGTTTCTGTTACTGCTGCCCCCACTCTTGTTACCGCGGTATTCCAGGTGGTACCTGTTAGTTCTTTCAGAGTGGCTGTTACAACAAACCGATAGTCCTTATCGGCGACAAGATTATTTACCGGGTTAGGAATCGGATTTGGATAATTTGGCGGAGGTGGCGGCGGTACCGGAGAAAGAATACTGGTTGTTTTGAACGCTCCATTTGAAGAAATAAGTGTATTACCGTTGTTTGAGTTAACCTGATTTGCTATTGCCGGTGCTAATTGGTTGTTAGCTTGTGCTACGGTGGTTAATAATGGCGCCTTTATATAATACTGGTATTCGCCGGTATTATTCGCTTTAGACTGTAGCGTTAAGAGAACCCAGGCACCATTTGTATTTTTAACCTCTAATGATTTGGTGATTATTAATTTGAAAGTCCTGTTTTTAATGGTACCATCGCCCTGATTTTCGGCCACATCAAAAATCCTGTCGGGTACCAAAGCATATTTTACATTAATGGTTGATGCAACGGGAAAATTATACATCATGTTTGGCGCTACTGATTGTATTAATTTATTGCGTAGGGAGTCCGCTTCATCTTCCTGAGCCGCATCTGCAGTTACCACTTCAGTTCCATTACAATTGGTTCCTTTTTCAAAAGACTGACTATAAGAAACCTCACAAAGACCATTGAATAGATTAATATCAGCCGTTAATGCTCCTGCAACATATTCAGGGTTGGGAAATTTTCCTGTCAGCCAGGCGCCGGTTTTAATCCGGAATAAACTGATTGATTTATTTGGGCATAAAGTGGTGCCGGAAGAGTTATTCTTATTGATCCCTGATATGGTTGCGTCCACGCTACCATAAAGACCAATGTTGCCGGAAGCCCGGTAACCATTTATTCCAATGCACCCGGTTTGGTGTAATAAAGCAAGGTTCAGCTCTGCTCCTGCCATTACATTGCCGCCAATGGACCAGTTTCTGCAGGTTCCTTCATAAAGATGCTTGCTGATATTTCTTGAAAATTCAATGCCAATACCGGCAGCAATTCCTTTACCTGTTGCGGTATTCGATCCAACACCACCTGCTCCAACATTATTATTATCAGGTGCGTCCCCGGTAGCAGCATAATAATTATTGATAAATCTTGGCGTAAAGCCGGTTGGCGCCGGAATATCATTACCAAACATGAGGTAGGAATACAAACTGATGCCAAACACATTTACATTGTTGGTAGCAGTTGGTGTGCCGCATTTAAAATACCATTTATTAGTGATACCATTTATGTTCATCACAAAACCAATAGGTGATGGTGTTGTAATGGCCGGAGGTACATTTACAGATAACAGTGCCGCCATGTAGAATATTTTATCCGTGAAATTGTATTCAACTGCCAGGCCTCCTTTAATTTTTGAATCTGCTCTTTCTTCCAAATTTGCAGCCAGCCAGAAATCTCCGGTAAATCCAATTTTCGTTAACCCGCCTGTATTGCTATTAAACTGAGCTAAGAGTGCAATGTCCGAATTAAATGTTTCAAACTTTGGAAGCGTTGCGATAGTTGCTTTTGCCACAAACCCAAGACTACTTTTCTTAGGCTCAAATACATACTTGAATCCAACTTCCGGTGCTGCTCTTTGTACCAGATTTGCTTTCATATTATAAAATGCACCGCCACCAAATCCATAAAAACCCACACCGGTTAAAAATGGGATACCGGGTTCAAATTTGGCATCTGCTTCCGCTCTCCAATACCTGTAATACTGGTTATTGTTATTCCAGGTTGTATTACCAAATTGTACTAATGCATTTACCTGTAACGACACTGCTGTAAATGTTACACCCAATGTTGCGAGAAATCCGTCTCCATAAGTAGGGTCATTATCGTACATTTTAAGCGAGCCATCAATTTTAACGGCTGGCATATCCGCATGCACTGTTATGTCTTCAATAAAAACACCTTTGAATTTTGGAATAAATTTTTTGGCACTTTTATTCATTTCAATCGCGAACGCAGCTCCAACTGTGGTAGTTCCGCCAATATCATCGGTAAGGTTGGCAACAATATCTATCATCAATGCTCCTCTTACTAATTCCTTCAAATTTGTATTAGCCGGAGCAACGGTTGTCAATGATTTGTAATACACTTTCTTAATCGTTACAGGAAAATTGGCCAATCTTTTTTGAGGGCTTGCAAAACTCCATGTGCCGGGATTGAAGCTGAGCGTATTAGTATTAGCCACTGAATTATTGGTATACGCCAAACTCACATTCTCAAAATCCATTTCCATCTTAATCCCTTTAATGCCTTTTTTGCGAACGGGTGAAGTTCCAGTGACTGTGGTGGTATCTGTAACGCTCAGGTCCTTATTGCCCCAGTCAAACCTCCCATTCAGTTTTATAGACATTGACTTAAGGCTGTCGGAAAGGCTTGCTGTGATATTTGAGGTTTGGCTTAACGTCATCTTCCCTTTAAAAATATCAGCATCGACAGGCCCTGTAGGTACAATCACTATTTGAAAGTTGCCGACTCCTCCAACCTGTGCAAATGTTGCCGTATACTTTAAAGTATTTGTTATCGTATCCCTGCTTACAGGCAATACCAGTTTGCCTTTTGCATTGCCATCAGTGAGTGAGCCTTTAAGAATAGAAACCTCCAGCGTATCAAGACTTGCGCTCATATCCGAAACCCTGCCTTGCGGAAAGGTAATGATATCAAATGCTTTCACTTTCATGGTCAGGCCAAAATCATCAATAATGGTATTGGTAGCTGTTATTTGTGTTGGATTGGCCCCGGTTTTCCAGGTATCGGGTAAAGTAAGACCTAAGGTCTTTATATAAAGTCCCTGCCACAGTAATTTCCCCTGTGCTGATGTATCGCTTGTATAGTTTGCCGGGAAATGCATGGATGCCGGATTCCGTGTATTGGAAAGGTCAAGGGAGAGGGAGTCGGCCAGTATCTTTATGCCATTGGTTCCCACTATTTCACAATTTGCCAGGCTGCCTGTAAGCAAAATATTTTGCAGGTTAGTACCGTTTCCGGAAATGGTTGCCTTCACCGAATCAGACGCGGTGGGAACCGGAAGCAACCAATCCCTTGAAAACTTAACATCAAGTCCAAGGCCAACATCTTTTACACCGGTACTATCCCATTCAATATAACAACCGGCAGCCGGTGCGCCCTTTTTAAAAGTAAATTTCATTTTAGGGTCTGAAACAAGATTGGGTACATCTGTATCTTCTACTAATTCTACACGGCCACTGGCAAATTCAATACGATGTGGATGGATCTTGAAATATTTTCCTGCAAATCCTAATTTATAATCCGTTACTCCTTTGGTAAATAATTTCTGTGCCAAAAAATTAACCTTGGATTCATTGGGTTTAAAAATCATTTCAGTAATCACTAAAAAATCATTGGCATTTTTGAAAACCAATCCGAAAGGCATTTTGAGGGAATTATTGGGAATGGCAGGAGTTGGAATGGTATCATCATAATTAATGAGCGGCTGGCTGCCGGGTGCAATATTGTTTACCCAACCTACCAGATTGTTCACCAGGTTATTGGTCCAGTTCATACTTTTATCCGCCAAATTAGCGGCCCCGGGCCCAGATAGCAGACTGAGCGCCCAGGCTTTGGGATAATCTATATACGAACCGGCGGCGCTGCCACTCTCAGTAGTTACTATACCACCTAAGGTTAACCGTCTTGTGGTATCTATCCGTATTTTTTTAAACTCAACAGCTACATAAGTCTTTAGCCATGGTATCCTCACTTTTCCTTTACCTGTTAATGAGCCATCTGTTTCTATAGCTACATCCGTAACAATCACTGTAAACTCCCCATTCAGCCCGGCTATTATGCTATCTCCAATTGCTGCTGCACCACTATCAACCACTGCCGGAGGAGGATTACCTGTTCCTGTAACTGAACTGTCACCAGGATCGGTGGCTGGAGTTGTTTTTAATTTGTTGTTATTTACACTAAAAGTATTTGGACTGCTATTGCCATTATTCCCCCCTATTGGTTTCCCCTCCCTGTTCAGTGCCTGCACATTCCATATAAAGTCGCAGAGGTACGGGGGCATACATGGCCCGGATATTAAATTGAGTATAATAGTTTGCGTAAGATTATCAACATCTTTGGTAATGACAGGCTGATTTGCTTTCATTGCCTGCACACCATTCTGTCCCTGCATCAGTTGCCAAACATTTACCCGGTAGGTTACCGGTTCTTTGGGTTTGGGCACAACGGGTGTCCATCTGAAAGTGAGAGGTTTCTTTGCATCTGCTTCGCTAAGTACAGCGCCATTGGCAGGTATGATAGCTTGCGGTGGCTGATAGGCTTGCTGCTCATTC
>CAYHTC010000129.1:4600-7091 GCA_964359445.1 uncultured Sediminibacterium sp.
AAAATATTTTGCATTTTTCTTCACTTAAGGGTGCAAACCCGGTAAGCCCATAACCAAAATATTGTACACAGATTTCGTATTCACCTGGCGGCAATACACAGTCCTGTTCTAATAATGAAACAGCATTACGGCCGCTCCAGACTTTATTAACCGCATTAAAATTTGCTGCAGGTGCCGAATTACCGGTATAAGTACCGCAAATTCTGGCTCCTCCTTTTTTAATGGTCACTACTATTTTACTTTCCGTTACCCGACTATCTATTTTTCCATTAATCAGCCTGGTAGCAGCCGTAATGGTAAGCATTGAGGTGCCGCTTCCCCAATTGGCTGTATTGGCATCGGGGTTGGCCGGCAACGAAATGTTGATACCTGTAATTGGGTAAGATTGTGCAAACAATTGCACTGAAACCACCAGTAATATAAGTGAGAGCATTTTTTTCATTGTACGTTGTTTTAGTATTGGTTACGCCTATACTAAAATAGGCCCGGATATAAGCAAGTACAACGCTGCCTGTGCAAAACCTAAGTTTGATTGTGTATGTGAAACATCCGGGTGAGTGAGTGGTAAAGAAACAACCGATTGTGCCGGTCGAATAGTTTATGATTCTGTTTTTAAAATTCTTGTCATAAAATGGCTTTTATTATTCCCGCCTGGGTATTGTTGCAGAATTCAGTTTTATTTCTGCTGGACCTGCAGCCAGGCTTTGTGCAGTTCAACAGGAATGAACAGCGTAATTTTATTGCCGGGGTTTTTAGCGTTGTCAAAAGCCGGGGTCATAGTAAGGGTGATGGGCTGCTTAACAAAGTGGTTGAGCGCTGCAATACGTTTTTTTATCAATTCCATGCCATGACTTTTGTGTTCGCTATTTTCTTTTAATGCGCGGCTGTTTGTAATGCCAATACCGTTATCGGATATGGTGATCAATAGATTTTCATCTTTCTCTTTTAGATCAATTATCAGTTCCCCAACAATAACTGAAGGCATTATGCCATGCAGCAATGCATTTTCCAAAAGGGGTTGCAGCATCATTGTGGGTATTATCCAATGATCAATATCCAGGCTTTCATCAATAGTAATACGGTAAGAAAACCGGTTGGTAAACCGCATTTGCTCTAAACGCAAATAAATCCGTATATTTTCCAGTTCCTGTTCCAGGGGAATAAAGGATTGCTGGGCCGCTTCAAAGTTTTTACGGATGAGTGAAGCAAAATCAGTGAGATAGCGATTGGCACTTTGCCTGTCCTGTACGTTAATATAATGCTGAATGCTGTTGAGTGCATTAAACATAAAATGCGGGTTCATTAAGGAGGTAAAGGCCTGCTGTTCCAGCGAGGCTGTTTGCACGCCGGCGATTTCTTTAGCCAGTTTGGTTTCTTTTCTTCTTTTCTGCCAAAGGCTTACCAGGTAAATGGTTAGAAGCTGTATGCCTATGGCAATTACCAGCCAGAACCAGGCTGCTTTCCAAAAAGGTGTGGCAATGTTAAACTGAACGGTAAGTATTTTATCACTGATATTTTCATTTACATCCACTGCTCTCACCTGCAAAGTATGGTGACCATTATTGAGCTGAAGGTTCAGGATATTCTCATCTAAAGTAATCCAGTTCTTATTATTATCCAATGTGTACTGCAGATTTTTGAAGTGGCCGCTCAATTCAATACCTGCAAACCGGATAAGAATGTTTTGCTGATGATAGCCAAGATCATATTTATTTGTGATGATTGTATCACGTTGATTAATACTCACGTTTATTATTTGAACGGGGATATTAAATACAGGAATGGAAATGCTGGCAGGTATCACAGAAATACCATCGGCTGTGGCAGCATAAACGGTATCGTTCTGATATAGCATTTCATTGATCACATTACTGGTCAGGCCATCATTAACAGATAGCTGTTGCATGGTATAACTAACTTCATTATCCTGCAACTTATAGTTAATTACACTTATGCCTCCGGCAGTACCTAACCAAACCTGCCCGGGTTTTGCTGCCGTTATACTGCGGGATGAATTATTGATAATGCCTTCCTTCTCTGTAATATGAAGTAATACTTTATCATCTTTTAGCGCTACTATACCATTACCGGATGTGGCCATCCACAGCAGGTTATCGGCTGTGGTGCAAAGTGCAACAACATTCTCGTGTAGCAATGGATCGCTCTGTTTGAATGCAACCTTGCTGTTGGTATCATAATCATATTTATATAAACCATCTGTAGATCCAAAATAAATTGCGTCATTATTTGCTTTAACCAATGCTGTTACCCTCTTAAAAGCCTGGAACAGTAAAGTAACTTTTCCTGTGCGGGTATTTAGTTTTTGCAGCCCCCCGATAACGCCGGTAATAATAGTGCTGTCATTGTAATTAATGGCCGTTTTTGCATAAAACAAGTTGGCTATTGGAGTTGTGATCTGTTTTGTAAAATTTACATAAACACCAGCTTCGGAAAAGGTGAAAATTTTATTTTGTGACAGAAGTATTTTACG
>CAYHTC010000130.1:0-5342 GCA_964359445.1 uncultured Sediminibacterium sp.
AGACTGGTTGGAACAACTCTTTGGCTGGAGGAATTGGCTGCTGTAAGAAATTGCCGGATTGGTTATTTTGGTGCCAGTACCGGTGCAGCTTCTGCATTGAAGGCGGCTGCTCTTTTACGGCAAACCGGGGCAGTTGTATCAAGAGGCGGAAGACCGGATTTAGCAATGGAAAACCTTCCCCGTGTAAAAGCGCCCACCCTATTGATTGTAGGAAGCCTTGACCAGGATGTATTAAAACTGAATAAAGAAGCTTATACCCAATTGGGTGGCGAAAAAAAACTGGAAGTAGTGGATGGCGCCACACATTTATTTGAAGAAAGGGGGAAAATGGAGATCGTTTCAGTATTGGCAGCCAACTGGTTTGCAAAATATCTGACACCTGTGAAAATATAAGTAACCTGTTGAATAATTAAATAACAGACAGTTAAATAACAGACAGTCAAAACACATATCTTTTCAAAACCAATAAAGTCTATAGTATGTTTCTCAATAGAATAGAAGCCGGGTTACTGCTGGCAGCAAAATTAAAAAAGTATAAAAATGACCCAGGTATTGTATTAGCCGTACCCAGGGGTGGTGTGCCTGTGGCTTACGCGGTTGCAAAAGAACTGAATTTCCCGGTTGAGGTGATCCTCACTAAAAAAATCGGCCACCCAATGAATAAAGAATATGCCATTGGCGCTGCAAGCCTTACGGATTATTTTGTGGTACCACACGAGAATGTTAGCCAGGAATATATTGAACAGGAATTACAGAAAATTCGAAAAACACTGAGAGAAATGGATACAAGGTTTAGGGGCAATACAGTACCCGTGAATCTCAAAGACAAAACTGTGATAGTGATTGACGATGGAATTGCCACCGGTAATACACTAATGGCCATCATACATGTATTACGCAAGAGTAATCCCGGCAAGATTATAATCGGTGTTCCGGTAGCATCAAGAAGCGCTGTAGTGAAATTATCAGAAGTGGCAGATGAGGTAGTGGCTGTATTAATACCGGATAAATTTCATGGTGTAGGTGCATTCTATGAAGATTTTGAACAGGTGAGCAATGAAGAGGTATCAGCGTATCTGACCAAACTGGGGCAATTAAAAAAGTCAGCGTAATCCTTCAGGTGTTTCTTCCGGGGTTTGGTTTTCTGATTGATTTTATCCTGCGGTGAATCCACCATCCACAGGCAAGGTTATACCGGTTACAAATGAAGCAGCATCGGAACATAACCAAGCTACCGCTTCGGCCACTTCTTCCGGATTTCCCATTCTGCCGACAGGTTCCATGCCAATATATATCTTTTCCACTTCTTTATCTTTCCCGGTAATACGGTCAATCATGGGAGTGTGAATTACTCCCGGGCAAACGGCATTTATCCGTATCCCCTGTTTGGCATATTCGAGAGCTGCCGATTTGGTTAATCCTACAATCCCATGTTTGGAAACTGTATATGCCGGCAAACCGGCAAAACCATTCAACCCTGCTACCGAAGCACAGTTTATGATAACGCCTTTATTTGCCCTGAGCATCTCTGGTATTTCGTATTTCATACACAGCCATACACCTTTGAGATTAACACCGATTGTTTTATCCCAATTCGCTTCAGTACATTCATGTGTATTGGCAAAAAGCCCTTCAATGCCGGCATTATTAAAAGCATAGTCTATTCTCCCAAAACGGGCAATTACTTTTTCAATCATATCTTTTACTGCGAAGCTGTCCGAAACATCGCATTGAATGAACATAGCGTCACCGCCGGCATTTTTGATCAACCTGAGCGTCTCATTTTCTTTGTCAACAATACAATCAGCTACAACTACTTTTGCCCCACGCCTGGCAAAAGCAATAGCGGTAGCCCGCCCAATGCCAAAACTGCCACCTGTAACGATTGCCACCTTGCCCTCAAATATTTTTTCCATACAATGATATTTTAATGATACAAATTAATCAACATTACACTTTAACTGTACTGATAATCACATCAGGAATTTCTTTTCGCTTCTTTACCTGCTGTTTTACAACCTTTTTTAATTCCTTAATGGCGTCATTAGCCGATTTTTCGAAATTTCCAGAACGGGTATGAACAAAGAGATCATCGCCATAAACAGTCAGTATAATTTCGCAAACTTTATTCTCACCCGGTGTAATGGCCTCATTTTCTTTACACAACACTTCAGCCTTTGATATTTTCTTATTAAAGTGTGAAAGTTCCAGTATTTCATTCCTGATATGATTTATCAGCGTTTCTGACACTTTGCCACGGGGAGTGTGAAACTCTATCGTCATAAAAAATGTTTTATACTTTTTAAAGCTACTGCTAAATGACCTAAAGCTACAATATTTTAACAGCAGCAATCATGACATCTGTCATTGAAAAAGATGATACTCATTGGCAGGTAGTCAATACAATTGTCATTTATGCATGGCAGGAAGAAAAAGTTATTGCACGCAAACTTTGCAGGCTTTCATATCATAGGTTATGCCCTGCTGCATTACCTGCCTGCCCTTAGAGTTATATCGGAAGATGGTGATTCCTTTTGCTTTCTGCAGCCAGGCTTTTCTATAAATCTCAGCCACCTCTTTTACAGAAGTTTTTTCAGGAAGGTTAATGGTTTTGGAAACGGCATTGTCTGTATATTTCTGAAAAGCAAGCTGGTGCTGCAAATGCCAGAACGGTGAGATTTCCAATGCGGTTTTAAATATATTTTTAACTGTAACCGGCAATTCCAATATCTGTCCTGCAACTCCTTCCCTCATAAACTGCTCCTGAACTTTCTCTGAGTAAAGATTATGTGTTTTAAGATATTTAATAAAAAGCGGATTGCCGGAAAACAGTGTTTCATCATTCAATACATGATGCCGCTGAAACGCCAATGCAAACAGTGGTTCTATGGAAGATGACGTATCAGCAATAATGGAAATGGTTCCAGTAGGTGCAATACTGGTTCGTGTAGCATTGCGGATGCGCATGCCGGGAAAATAGCTACTTTTTTCCCAGTTGGCAAAAACACCTCTTTCTTTAGCCAGTACAATAGATGTATCCTTTGCTTTTTGTTGAATAAACCGCATCAGATGTTCTGCCAGTTGCACAGCCTGTTCCGAGTCATAGGCTATTTCCAGCAGTATCAGCAATTCAGCCCATCCCATAACACCTAAACCAATTTTCCTGTTACCCAATGCCATTTCCTTTATTTCAGGAATAATATAATTGTTCACTTCTATTACATTATCCAGAAACCGGGTAGCGATATTAATCACTTTTTCCAAATGCTGCCAGTCAACTTCGTGTTTTCCATTATTGTGTTTTACGAATTTTGAAAGATTGACCGATCCCAGGTTACACGGCTCATAAGCAAGCAGGGGTACTTCACCACAGGGGTTGGTAGATGCCATTCTCCCCAAAGCCGGAGTTGGATTGGCCTCATTAATGGTATCCAAAAAAATCAAACCGGGATCACCGGTTTGCCATGCGCTTTCAGCAATATCGTTCCATAATTTTTCCGCGTGTATCTTTTTGACGGGAATGTTGGTATTCGGATGTATCAGTTCCCATTCGCCCTTCTGCTCTACCCTGTTCATGAATGCATCACTTATCCCAACGGAGATATTGAAATTAGTAAGCACTCCTTTTTCCTTCTTTGCCGAAATGAGTTCTTCAATATCCGGATGATCAATGTTAAGTATGCCCATATTGGCACCACGGCGCTTACCACCCTGCTTTATGTGTTCAGTAGCAGCATCAAATATTTTCATAAATGAAACCGGTCCTGATGCGGTTCCGCCGGTTGTTTTTACCAGGTCGCCTTTGGGCCGGAGATGCGAGAAATTAAAACCGGTTCCACCACCGCTTTGCTGAATTAATGCTGCATTTTTTAGTGTAGTAAAAATACTGTTCATACTATCTTCCACCGGCAATACAAAACAGGCGCTTAACTGATTAGCCGTGGTTCCGGCATTCATGAGTGTTGGCGAGTTTGGAAGAAACAGGAGTTCACTCATGACACTGTAAAATTTTTCTTCCCAGTGCGGTGCACTACTGCCGGAACTCCAACACAGTTCCGCAGCAGCAACAGCTTTGGCAACCCGATGAAAAAGTTCATCCGGCGTTTCTACAACAGAACCTGCAGCATCTCCTCTCAGGTATCGCCGTTGCAATATTTTTAAGGCGTTATCAGAAAGATTTACCATCATTTTGCCGGGATAAAGTTACCATAATCCGGTTTGCGGCAACTTATCATAAACAGACATAAAAAAAGGAACCGGGAATCCCCGGTTCCGCGATACAGTAGTTTTCCGGCTTCTTTACAAGCAGTATCGTCTACTTTAATCTCACCGGCTACAGTAATTACCTGTTCACCGACTGACACAAATATACTATCAGCAAAGCGGCAAAAACAATGAAGATAATCAGCGGTTTTACTGATAGATGTCATTCAACCGGCTGACTTCAAAATTCCTGGTTCATTATTGATATTCTCATTCCCTTCTACGAGCCACACATTTCACAACCTTCCGGATTATCCAATGAGCAGGCAATCTGGTCCACTGCCTGATTCTGTTCTATTATTGTTTGATTAAGCACAGCGGCATCTATCGTGAACTTGATGGCATCTGCAGCAGCTTTTGTTCTGAGATAGTACATACCTGTTTTCAGCCCTTTTTTCCAGGTATAAAAATGGATGGATGACAGTTTGGCAAAATTAGGCTGTTCTACAAACAGGTTAAGCGATTGCGACTGGCAAATGAATGCGCCCCTGTCTGCTGCCATATCGATCACGTTTCTTTGTTTAATTTCCCAAACCGTTTTGTATATATCTTTTAATGCACCTGGGATTTCCTCAATATTTTGTACTGACCCGTTTGCGGCAATAATTCTTTGCTTCATGTTATCATTCCATAAACCAAGGTTAACCAGCTCTTTCAACAGGTGTTTATTTACAACTACGAATTCCCCGCTTAACACCCTGCGATTATAAATGTTAGACGTATAGGGTTCAAAGCATTCGTTATTACCCAATATCTGTGAAGTAGATGCGGTTGGCATAGGAGCGAGTAATAAAGAATTGCGTACACCATGCATCATTACTTCTTTTCGTAATGTTTCCCAATCAAATCTATCACTGGGTTTTATATTCCACATGTCAAACTGGAAGATGCCTTCTGATAAAGGCGATCCTTTAAAAGTTTCGTAAGCGCCTGTTTCTTTGGCGATATCTTTTGAAGCTGTCATCGCACCGAAATAAATAGCTTCAAAAATATTTTTATTGAGCATTTTTGCCATATCACTTTCAAATGGCAATCCCAGTAACATAAATACATCCGCTAACCCTTGTACACCCAGGCCA
>CAYHTC010000130.1:5442-7045 GCA_964359445.1 uncultured Sediminibacterium sp.
AAATGGCAATCCCAGTAACATAAATACATCCGCTAACCCTTGTACACCCAGGCCATAGCATTCCACAATTCACGTGCAGGGAAGGTTCTTTTGGCTTTACCTTCCCGCTCATATTTTTCATATAACGCTTCAAAGCTTTTGCCATGAGAAGTGTGCAGGTTCTTAGCTTCATTGGGGCAGAATAAACTCCACTGTTCATCAGCTTCCACACGTTGCATAAAAAGATCGGGGATCCAAAGCGCCAGGAAAATATCCCTTGCCCGTAATTCTTCTTTCCCCTGGTTTTTTCTCAGTTCTAAAAATTCAAACACATCCGCATGCCAGGGTTCCAGATAAACTGAGAATGCGCCTTTGCGTTTACCACCGCCCTGGTCAACATAACGTGCCGTATCATTAAACACGCGAAGCATTGGTATGATGCCATTCGATGTTCCATTGGTGCCTTTTATATAACTACCCGTAGCTCTGATATTATGAATGTTCAATCCGATACCACCGGCAGATTGAGATATCTTCGCACAATTCTTCAGTGTATCATAAATACCGGAGATACTATCATCCTTCATACTTAGCAAAAAGCAACTGCTCATTTGCGGCTTGGGTGTACCCACGTTAAAAAGTGTGGGTGTGGCATGGATGAACCATTTTTCACTCATCAGGTTATAGGTTTCAATAGCCGCTTCTATATCTGTTTTATGAATACCTAATGCCACCCGCATAAATAAATGTTGCGGACGCTCCACGATCTTGCCATTTACTTTCAGCAGATACGATTTTTCAAGTGTTTTAAACCCAAAGAAATCAAAATGATAATCTCTTTCATAAATGATAGATGCATCTAACTGGTCGGCATGTTGCTGAATGATACAATATACATCATCCGCGATCAATGGCGCCGGCTCACCGGTTCTATCGTCAATATAATTATACAACAAGCCAGCTGTTTCTGAAAATGATTTAGTGGTATTCTTATGCAGGTTACTTACTGCAATACGTGCCGCCAGTACCGCGAAATCAGGATGTTTGGTTGTAAATGACGCGGCTGTTTCCGCTGCCAGGTTATCTAATTCGGTTGTGGTTACATTATTATAAATACCAATTATAACTTTCCTGGCAATCCCGATAATATCATCATGTTTCAGGTTTAATCCATAGCTCAATTTCATCACGCGTGAGGTGATTTTATCAAAGTGTACCACTTCTTTCTTCCAATTACGTTTTAGTACAAACATGATTTCCTTATTTTTAAAAATTAACTGTATTAAAAATCCTCATTGATTGAAAACGTTTTTGAACCTGCATCACTCATCACACCTGCTTTTTGGTATTCCCCTACCCTTTTTTCAAAAAAATTCGTCTTCCCCTGCAATGAGATCATTTCCATGAAATCGAATGGGTTAACGGCGTTGTAGGTTTTACTGCAGCCCAATGCAATGAGTAGCCTGTCTGCCACAAATTCAATGTATTGGCACATCAGATCGGTATTCATACCAATCAATCCAACGGGCAATGCGCTGGTGACAAATTCCTTTTCTATTTCCACCGCGTCATGTATGATCTGCAATACAGTTGCTTTAGGCAATTGATTTACCAGGTGTTTTGT
>CAYHTC010000131.1:0-7036 GCA_964359445.1 uncultured Sediminibacterium sp.
TCAATTAAAAGCTATAAGGGTTATAGATATTGAATGGAAGAGCCAGGAAAACGGCGGACCGGCATCATTTGCAGAAAAGGAAGGCACAGAACGTGAAATTCCCTGCGAACTTGCCTTACTTGCTATGGGATTTGTACACCCCCAACATGAGGGTTTGGTGAAACAATTGGATGTGGATCTTGATGAAAGAGGGAATATTAAAGCTACAGAACAGAGCTTCCAGACCAGTATTCCTAAAATTTTCGCGGCCGGTGATGTGAGAAGAGGACAATCATTGGTGGTCTGGGCCATTAGTGAAGGGCGTGAATGTGCCCGTAAAGTAGATGAATACCTGATGGGTAATTCTGTACTGGAATCTAAGGATAAGAGCTATTTAATGAGTATCTAAGCAATACCCGGATCGATATATAATAAAAGCCTCATCTATGAACGGTGGGGCTTTATTATTTATTTAATTTATGCTCAAAAACATTAAAAATTTATTAATATAGCTGATCAATCGTTGAAATATATATTATAAAATATTAAATGTTAATATATTTATTATTTTATTGAAAAATACTTACTACTTTAGATTAATAAATTATTATTAAATAAAAATATAATATTAATTACACGTATGTCTAAAGCAACCGTAAAACAATTCGCTCCTTTTGTGGTTTTAACAGCAGTAGCTATTGGCGCTCTCTTTATCCCATCATTACCCAATTTCGCTGATGATGGTAAATATAATGCCGCTGATATAGCCTGGATTCTGGTTGCCACTGCCCTTGTCTTTTTAATGACACCCGGTCTGGCATTCTTTTATGGAGGAATGGTACATCGCAAAAACGTCATTTCCACCATGATCAAAAGTGTGGTTGCCGCCGGAGTGGTAAGCATTTTATGGATTTTCATAGGCTATAGCCTTTGCTTTGGAGATACGATCGGAGGTTTTATCGGTAATCCCTCAACCCATTTATTTTTTAAAGGGATCAATTCAGGAGCCCCATGGAGTTTGGCACCTACCATCCCACTGGCTCTTTTTGCCCTGTTCCAACTCATGTTTGCTATTATAACACCCGGCCTTGTGGTAGGTGCTGTTGCAGAACGAATTCGTTTTACTTCGTATATACTTTTCATTGCATTGTTTAGCCTGTTAGTGTATGCCCCTATTGCCCACTGGACCTGGCATCCCGAAGGTTTTCTTTTTAAAATGGGGGCACTGGATTTTGCCGGGGGAACCGTGGTTCATATTTCGGCCGGCTGTGCAGCATTGGCAGGTGCATTGGTTTTAAAACGCCGCCAATCGCATATTGAACAAAAAGAAATTCCACCTGCCAATATACCTTATGTGCTGATTGGCACCGGATTACTCTGGTTTGGCTGGTTTGGCTTTAACGCAGGTTCTGCCCTGGGTGCGAATGCATTAGCTGTATCGGCTTTCGGAACAACCAACACTGCTGCCGCCGCTGCAGGACTATCCTGGATGTTCTTTGATGTGCTACGTGGTAAAAAACCTTCTGTATTAGGCTTCTGTATTGGTGCGGTTGTTGGATTGGTAGCTATTACCCCTGCTGCAGGTTTTGTAGCAGTTCCCCAAAGTATTTTTATTGGCGTAATCGCTGCCATTATTTCTAATCTGGCCGTTTATTTTAAAGGAAAGTCTACCCTTGATGATACACTTGACGTATTCCCCTGTCATGGATTAGGCGGTATGGTAGGTATGTTAATGACAGGCATTTTTGCCACCAAATCCGTAAACAGTGCCGGTGCAGATGGCCTTTTTTATGGAAATGCCTCATTCTTCTTTATACAGGTTAAAGCATTATTTATCGTTGTTGTATATAGTTTTACCGTTTCATTGCTCATTTTCAGGTTCATCAATTTCATCCTGCCTATGCGGGTTAGTATGGAAGAAGAAGCATTGGGCCTGGATGCCACCCAGCATGATGAGAAATATGGCAGAACACCGCAACATGCATAAGATATTCCCTGTTGCAGAACCAATATTTTACAACAGGGATACATACTATTCATCCTTTTAAAAACAGGTTTAGCAACTACTAACGAAGAAACCTCTGACCAGGTCCATGCTATCCCTGTGATGCCGCCTTCATCAAAAAAATAAGGTACAGCCATATGATAAACTTCTGACCAAGTTTAAAGGCTGTACCTATTTGTTAATCATAAAACCCATTGCAATGTTAAAGAAAATTTCAACAGTATGTATTGGAATTCTTAGTCTTCTGTTAGTGAACGCACAGACTGATTCCAGTAAAATGTCCGCTACCACATTTACAGGTTCTGTAGACGGCTATTACAGGTTTAATTTCAACAATCCTCCTGCAGGTACCAACAACCTGACCAGTTTCACCAATTCAAACAATTCTTTTGAATTGGGCATGGCATCCGTTAGAGTAGACCATAGTTATGGTAAGGTTTCCGCAACTGCCGACGTTGGTTTTGGCAAAAGGGTGCAGGAATTCTCTTACAACGACATAGGAACTACACTTACCGCCGTTAAACAGGCATATATCAGTTATGCCCCTTCTGATAAAGTAAAATTCACTGTTGGTAAATGGGCCACACATGTAGGCTGGGAACTCCTTGATGCTTATGCCAACAGGAACTACAGCATGTCGTACGGATTTTCGTACGGGCCTTTCTTTCATACCGGTTTAAAAGCAGATATTTCACTGGGAGGAAAAAGTACTCTGATGTTAGGCGTGGCTAACCCAACAGATTATGTTAGTGCACCTAACAGTGTTAAGGTACTTATCGCCCAATTCAGTACCGCCTCTGCAAATGACAAGTTAAAAGCATACCTGAATTTCCAGGGAGGAACCGGACTAACGCATTTTAACCTTGTAGTTACAGGCACGTTATCAGACCAACTCGGATTAGTATATGATGGTAATCTCCAGTCTACAAAATTCGGCACAGAAAGCGCAAGCTGGAAAAGTCACGCGCTTTACCTCAACTACGATCCAACCAATTTATTCGGCCTCACACTGAGAGCTGACTATTTTGATGATAGAAAATTATCTCCCTTATTGAGTGGTGGTAAGAATGTTTTCGCCACAACACTTTCCGGAAACTTCAAAGTAGATAACCTGACCATTATACCGGAATTAAGATTAGATAATGCCGCTACAGAAATTTTTTCTAAAGGAACCGGCCTGAGAACAAAGAGCGCTGCCAGTTTCATTTTAGCTGCCGTGTATAAATTTTAATCCCTAATCCCCCATTCATAATCAAAACCAAACAACATGACAGAGCTATCAATGAAAAAAAGAAATTTCAGGTACCTGATGCCTGCACTGATGATGGTCATCCTTCTTGTAACGGCCCTTCCTATGGGTTCACTTGCACAGGATCCTACCGGTGCGGTAACGGGTACCATAAAAGATCTCGGAATTGATACAGTGGCAGCAACTGCTGACACATCCTTAAATAAGGTGATCACTGCCGTTAATACGATCGGTAATGCAGATGGCCATAATAAAATTGCCAATAATATTATGTGGACATTGCTGGCAGGCTTCCTGGTTATGTTCATGCAGGCCGGCTTTGCACTGGTTGAAACCGGATTTACCCAAAAGAAAAATGTGGCCCATACCATGGGAATGAACTTTATGGTATATTCATTGGGCATGATTGGTTTCTGGATCTGCGGGTTCGCATTCATGTTTGGAGGTGCCCTGAATGCGGCAACCTTAGGTGGTGCGCCGGGCGTTATTCCGGATTATGTTTCAGTTCATGTATTTGGTCATGACTGGAATATCATTGGTAAAGCTGGATTCTTCCTTAACAGCAAAGTATATGATGTAGGTGTTTATACACTTTTTCTTTTCCAAATGGTTTTCATGGATACAACAGCAACCATTCCCACCGGCTCGATGGCCGAAAGATGGTCATTCAAGTCTTTCCTCCTGTTCGGCCTCTTTATATCCATGTTTGTTTACCCGGTATTTGGTAACTGGGTTTGGGGTGGCGGATGGCTGGCTCAACTGGGTATAAACTTTGGCCTGGGTAATGGACACGTTGATTTTGCCGGTTCCTCTGTTGTACACATGGTAGGTGGTGTGGCTGCATTAGCAGGCGCTATCGTAATAGGTCCAAGGATTGGCAAATATGGAAAAGACGGTTCTGTAAATACCATTCCGGGGCATAATATCCCGATGGCCATTTTAGGAACATTTATCCTTGCCTTCGGCTGGTTTGGTTTTAACCCCGGTTCTACATTAGCAGGTGGCGATTTCCGCATTTCCATCGTAGCAGTGAATACGATGCTGGCAGGTGCAGCAGGCACTTTCTCGGCACTTTTCTACATGTATGCAAAAGGTGGTAAACCAGATCCGGGTATGCTGGCCAATGGCATGCTGGCCGGCCTGGTGGCCATTACTGCGCCTTGTGCATTTGTAACGTCCTTATCCGCTGTGATCATTGGTGCCATAGCAGGCATACTCGTAATCCTGGTATACAATTTACTGGATAGAAAACTGAAAATTGATGATCCCGTTGGTGCATTCGCTGTTCATGGCGCCAATGGCGCATGGGGTGTATTGGCATTAGGCTTATTTGCCGACGGATCTTATGGCGATGGATGGAATGGTGTGAGCGGAACCGTGAAAGGTTTGTTCTATGGTGATAGCGGGCAGTTCTTCGCCCAACTGATCGGAACATTCACTTGCCTGATCTTCGTTTTCATTGTTATGTATGTATTCTTTAAGGTTTCTGACAAATTTGTAAAAATACGTGTGAAACCGGAAGATGAAATAGCTGGCCTTGATATTCCTGAAATGGGTGTTCATGGTTATGTAGACTAATCTGTACATGAGAAAATCACAAAATCAAATGGCCCCGGTTTATTTCGGAGCTGTTTGATTTTTAACAGGGTCTCAAT
The DNA here is from genome assembly GCA_964359445.1 of uncultured Sediminibacterium sp. Taxonomy (GTDB): domain Bacteria; phylum Bacteroidota; class Bacteroidia; order Chitinophagales; family Chitinophagaceae; genus Sediminibacterium. Next base: position 4,889 of record CAYHTC010000131.1, read on the forward strand.
TACAATTCATTTATCATTTGGTAATTGATACAGAAGTTAACTGATCGTATATGATGTCGATTTTATTTGTTGTTTTCATTCTATCGCTTTTTGCCGCCAGTTATTTTTTAGCCAGAAAGGATGATACAATTCTGGACCTGCAACACAGGATTGAATTTCTGGAACAAAAAGTAAACAAAAAGCTGATAAGCCGGTTATTGTTTGTAGAGTTAAAATCAGTTAACAGTGTTTTGGATACTTTGAACAATTGCTTCTATCAGATTGATAAGGATGGAGACTATGATGTGGATACGGAATACAGGCTGGATGATGTTACCGATGAATGGTGGGAGTCTTTATCACTGGGTGATCTGGAGGTTGTAAATAAAATAGTGGTGAAAAATAAAAAAATGATCGGGTAACCTGTTCTATGGTTTAGCAGGATAAAACAAACTAAATGCCCCAAAAAAGATTAAACCGGCTATTCACCCCCATCAGGGATTTTATCAACGACAGCCGTGCAACCGGCATCCTTTTAATTGGTTGTACCATTACCTCCATTCTACTCTCAAATCTTTCTTTTAGCCGGCAGTTGTATACTGGCTTTTGGCAAAAAACAATACAACTAACCGGTAACCCTCATATCCATCTACCCGATACCTGTCTCCTGCTCATCAACGATATTTTAATGACATTGTTTTTTTTTCTGGTTGGAATGGAGATCAAAAGAGAACTAACCATCGGTGAACTGGCCTCAATCAGAAAATCCTTATTACCTGTAATGGCAGCTTTGGGTGGGATGATTTGTCCGGCAGTCATCTTTTCCTTTTACAATTTTCATACCCCTGGAAAAAGCGGATGGGGAATTCCGATGGCTACAGATATCGCTTTCTCATTAGGGGTGCTGTCATTGCTCGGGAAAAGGATTCCTGTACAATTAAAAATATTCCTGGCTGCATTAGCCATCATTGACGATCTGGGCGCCGTTATTACCATTGCCGTGTTTTATACGGCTAAATTGAATTTACTCTTCCTGGGGTTCGCTGGTATAGCAGCATTATGTTTGATAGTATTGAACAGACTAAAAGTCACAAATCTGCTTTTATATATTATCCCGGCTTTCACCTTATGGTATTGCATTTTTAATTCGGGGGTACATGCAACGATAGCAGGCGTAATCACTGCCTTTACGATACCTCTGAAAAGCCTTGCCAGACTGGAACATACACTTCATAAGCCAGTTAATTTTATCGTTATGCCTTTATTCGCTCTGGCAAATACAGCCATCATTTTCCCTGATACCATAAGTGATGTATTTACCTCATCCATCAGTACAGGCGTTATGCTTGGGCTGATCTTTGGAAAGCCATTGGGCATCTTTTTATTTTCATTCATTGCCATTAAACTGGGTATCGCCTCTCTCCCATCCAATACAAACTTTAAACAATTATGGGGTATTGGATTATTGGGCGGAATTGGTTTTACCATGTCAATCTTTACATCAACCCTTGCTTACCCAAATGAAGCCATGCAGGTTATTTCAAAAGTATCAGTTATGGCAGGCTCACTCGTTGCCGGCCTGATTGGCTATACCTACCTGTCTAATTTCAAAAACACAGCCGGCCTGAAACTGGAACATCCCCCGAAAAGAGCAAAACCTTTTCACTTTACTCCGGGTCTGAAAATAGCCGGCAACTGAGTTTTTGGTATAGTAATAGTTTTATACTTTATCTTAGTTTTCCTGCTTAAGAGGGAAACATGAAATTAATGGTGAGGCTACTTCAATATATTTACTGTGCTTATGCCTACCTGGTATTTGTGATAATTATGTTTGTGGTACTGCCTTTCGTTTTAGTGTCCCTATTGTTTGGCAAACTGCGTGGCGGCAATATGATTTACCAGTTATGCAGATATTGGGCGACTGTATGGTACTTTTTTATTGGCATACGGCATAAAGAAATTTATGAGCATCCGCATGACCGGAGCCGGCAATACATTTTTGTGGCCAATCATATTTCTTATATGGACATACCGCCCATTGTGCTTATCGCACATCAACCGGTACGTATCCTTGGAAAATATGAAATGGTAAAAGTGCCCGTTTTTGGCTGGATTTACCGGGCAGCAGTTATTCTGGTAGACCGGCGCAATTCTGAAACCAGATCAAAA
>CAYHTC010000132.1:0-7027 GCA_964359445.1 uncultured Sediminibacterium sp.
AAATTCCAGAGCGCATTGCTGGTATTAATCCGTTGTATGGTCATTTTTAAATCGGTCGCGATAACTGCTACATCATTATTGGTTTGGCTGAGCGTTTGCAGCATCTCATCAGTATTTACCGGTCTTTCCGAAAAAAGAATATCACCTTCCTCCGCCAGCAGGGCCCGTTGTCGCCGGGAACTGATATTTACCACTTTATTTCCCACCAGTCCCTCGGTACCAATCGAAGCAACCGCATTTTTACGGATGATGGTCATCATTTTCTTTTCTATGATCAGTGTTACTTCGATGGTGGTATCATTCATGATTTCTATCTCTTTTACGGTACCCGACTGAATACCTGAATAACGAACATTATTGCCTACCACAAGGCCCTGGGCATTTTCGAATCTTGCTTTGAGCATATAGGTATCACCAAATAAACTCATGTTCTTCCCGATCATGTATAATAATACTACCAGAAACAGCAAGCCTGCCGATACAAATGTTCCCAGCTTAATATTATCAATAGTCTTCTTTTCCATATGATTAGTTATTCAAAAAATTGTTTCACTTTAGGATCCATACTTTGTTCCAGTTCCTGGTAGGTACCACTGGCATAGCATTTTCCATCCACCAGTATTACCACCCTGTTGCTTGCCATATGCACACAATTCATATCGTGCGAAATAATCAGCGATGTTGTATTATATTTTTCCTGTATCACCTTCATTAACGTGATAATTTCTTTACTGGTTATCGAGTCAAGCCCGGTGGTGGGCTCATCGTATAAGATAATCTCCGGCTTTAAAATTAATGTTCTGGCAAGGGCAATTCGTTTCCGCATTCCACCGGATAACTCAACCGGCATCATATCTATGGTATGTGCAAGACCCACATCTTCAAGGGCATCAAGAACCATAGTATTTACTTCTTCCTGCGAAACGTGAATCCAGTGGCGGCGAAGCGGGAACTCAAGATTTTCTCTTACTGTCATTGAATCATAGAGTGCATTACTCTGGAACAGAAAGCCCACTTTAGCCCTTATCTTATCCAATTCTTCTTCACTAATCCATGCCAGGTCATCTCCAAGCAACTCAATGTTTCCTTTATCAGGTTCCAGCAGGCCGATCACACATTTTATCAAAACCGATTTCCCCGATCCTGACCTTCCCAACACTACCACACTTTCGCCTTTTTTCAATTCAAGATTAAAATCGTCCAGTACATGATTACTTCCAAAAGATTTGTACAAATGACGAATCACCAAAACCGGAGCATCCGGTGCTGAATTCTCTATGTTGAAATTATCATTTGTGTCTGAGATCATGCTGCAATTAATTAAATCCTAACAGATCGGTAATCTGTACGGCCAATAAATCAATTACAAAAATCATAATTGATGAGAGTACTACTGATGAATTGGCAGAACGACCCACCCCTTCCGTACCTTTCTTACTATTATATCCTTTGTAACATCCAATAATACCCACCGCAAAACCAAAAAAGAAACTTTTCACAAATGCCGGCAGTACATCGCTAAATGAAAGAGTATTAACTATCTGTGTCCAGAATAAATAAGAACTGGTGGTACTGCGGATATTTACACCGAGGTAAGAACCATATAATGAGATAGCATCACCCAGTAATACCAATACGGGTAACATTAATACGGAAGCAAGTACCCTTGTTACCACGAGGTATTTAAAAGGATTGGTTCCACTCACCTCCATCGCATCTATCTGTTCCGTAACTTTCATTGAGCCAAGCTCCGCGCCGATACTGCTGCCGATTTTTCCTGCAAATATTAATGCGGTAATAACAGGACCTATTTCCCTGATAATGGCAATACCAACAATGACGGGTAATTGAGATTCTACACCATAGTCAACCATACTGGGACGCAGTTGCATGGTTATTACCAGGCCCATTATAAAAGCTGTCAGACCTATGAGTGGAAGTGATTTATACCCGATAACATAACATTGCCGGACAAATTCAGCAATTTCGTATCTGGGTTTGAACCATTGTTGAAAAAAATGCCCCACAAACCGGGACAGGTCCCCAACTTCAATTAAAAACAATTTCAGGTTTGGCGTTAGTGACATGGCTTTTTTTTCAACTGATATTTTAGAGATACCACAATATATTCTCACAACCTGTCTTGCTGCGAACTGAACATCACCCGGTATTGCTCAATCACTATATGCCTGTTTAATTGGATTGATGTTCATCCGCGAGACTTATGGTATAAATATAAGAAAACATCGGCAACATTCCGTAGTAAACCCTTAACCTCAGATATCATGATTTTTCTTTGCCTGCACAATAAATAAAATCAGCATTTTTACTGACTATCAGTAAACTATTCTGCCCAACCTCACCATATATTTCAAAATTGTAAAACATATCTTTCAACTTTTTTCAGATGGCATGAATAACTGATCTGCTTTATTCATGAATTGCCATTACGGGCACCTGTGTATGCAGAACCAGGTTTTTAGAATAACTATGCTGAAATATTTTATTGATCAGCGTATGTTTTCGGGGGATAATAATCAGGAAATCAAACTCATTTTCTTTTGCAAATTCATTGATGCTTTCCTCAATATCTTTACCGCTGATAAAATGATATGTTGGATGCAATGTTCCCAGTAAATTTCGCAACCATATAGACTCTTTAATGGTTTCTGCATTGAATGCGTCTGCGCTTCCATCACTGATATACAATACATGAAATGCCGCCTGGAATTTGTTGACCAGGCTTTTTAGCTCTTCAACAGGTATCGTTTCTTTTACTTTATGTAAATCGCATGCCAGCCCGATTTTCCTGATACCTTCAAACCTGGTTCCGGGGGGAACGATGATCAGGGGCCAGGAAAGCTGTTCCATCGCTGAAAATGTTTTACCTCCAAATAAAAATCTTTCAAAAACACCCGTACTTTCTACTCCCATAACTACGGCATACGTATTCACTGAATTACAGTAATCATCTATCGCCGAAACTACATTGCCCTGCCTGACTTCTGAAATAATTGTAAGTTTTCCCTGGGTTCTGTTCCTTATTTTTTCTGTAAGCCATTTTAATTGCTCCTCACCCTTCGCAGCCATTTCTGCCATACTTTCTACGGGGGTAAGCAGCTCACCAAAGGTTATCGGTAAGGGGGATACATGAATCAACGACAAATTGGCGCCAATAACACAGGCGAGATCAGCCGCATAGTTAACAGCATTCAGCGAAATAGCCGAAAAATCGGTTGGTACCACTATTGTTTTCATAACCTGGTTTTTCTTTTTTTCTAATAGTAATGAACCAGTGCAATATGCTGGTAATTACTGAGTAAATCTTTATCTACAAATTCCACGTCCCCTCCCTTTTCCAGTACTTTTTCGATCACATCATCTACTGCATCTCTGATATAGGAAATTTGATTACCCGCTTCATCCGCCTTATAAATCATATTGTGAGTACCTCCCTGCCGCGCGGCATACTTATAATTATTCTCCACCACAAGAAGTTTGCTGCTATGATCCGTTGCTTCGCGCCACACATCAGTTATTCCGAATGAAAGAGCCTTTTTACCGGCAGCTTCTCCCAGCAGACTGAGTAACTCCTTTTGTTTCGCTTTTTTCCAGTTAACAATATGCGGCCGGAGGATATCCAGCAATTCCTGTTCAGTGGCCTCACTATAATTACCGTGTATATATCCAACAACCTCTGCTGCATGGCTGGTAAGTTTTTTGAAATGACCCATTATTCTTTCTGTACCCAGAACAAAAAGAGGGAGATGGTATGTATGGAAGATACCATCAAGCGCATTATCGATATGATGCAAATATTTATCCATCATTATTTCCTTCCTTCCGGATATGTCTGAAAAATTAGCCACACGTTCGGGAAGATTATTGAACTGGGCAGTCCCCTCTGCGGGCACATCAAAGTCCAGTTTGACAAAACTGTCTGAATTACCCAGATACATACTGTTTTCTTTACCGCTCAGTAACAGAATAAGGTACCTGTGCGATTGTTTTTTATTGTATATAAGGTCACGGATCTCGAATGATTCGTCGATAATAATTTTTTCTTCTGCCATTACATCCAGATATAATACCTTTTCAAAAACCGGCGACACATAGATGGCAATACTCCTATTATGAGTCGAAAAATCAAGGGTCTTTAAAATAGTCCGGAGTTTCTGCATCACAAGTTTGCTCATCTCTTCCGGGTAATTCTTTTGTAATTCCTGCTCTACCTTATCAGCGGCAATTTTCAGTGAATACAATATCTCTGTTTGCAAACTGATTTTTGGTTCAAAAGGCATAATGATGGATACAGCAGGGCGGTAACGTACGGCTTCCATCACCTCCCTGATTTCTGGTGTTATTATCGTATTCATAATGAACTTTTTTGACAGTAAAAGTACCTTTCTCCATCCCCAAAAACACTGATAACCGTCATCAATAGCTTTGATTATGCTCATCATCCGGAGGCGGAATTTTTAGTTATTTTGCCATACCATGATCTGTATCGAAGAATCGCAGCCGGACTTTTCCCCCTGGCTGTCAGAGATGTGTAGTACACATCGGCAGGTTGTTCATTATATCACAAACAGGTTTTTATGCTGCAATCCTCATTCAAAATACATTTTTTTCAGAACAATGCATCGCTTTCAGCCATCTTTCATCATATGGCAGATTGTTACCGGTATCTGGGAAAAGAAGAACGCTTCCGTGCCATAGCCTATGAAAATGCCGCCAAGATCCTGCACAATATGAAGGAGGATATCAGCGTGTATGCCACTGATATAAAGTCATTAGACAAAATAGGAGGCATCGGCGAAAGTATTGCCGAAAAAATTATAGAATACCTGAAAACCGGCACCATCCACACATTTGAAGAACTCAAAAAAAGAGTGCCCTATGAATTGCTTGAACTGATGGATATAACAGGTTTTGGTCCTGCCACATTAAAAATGTTACACGACACGCTTTCTATCAGTAAACGGGAAGATTTAATTTCCGCATTGAAGAATAATAAACTGCAGGAATTAAAAGGTTGGGGAAAAAAGAAAATTGAGAATATGCAAAGAGCCCTGAAATTGTACGGGGAAAGTAAACGCATGTTACTGGTGGATGCCCAAAAAACAGGCAATGAAATACTCCGGGAAATAGAAAAGATTCCGGGCGTACAAAAAGTGGCACTGGCAGGAAGTCTGAGGCGAAAAAAAGAAACCATTGGTGATATCGACATTGTGATACAGGCTGAACCCAAAAGCCGCAAAAAGATCGTTAATACGTTTATTAAACTTCCGCAGGTTGAGCGCGTATTTGTAAAAGGCCTGACGAAAGTGAGTGTACTGCTAACCTACCAGCGAATACAGGTAGATATAAGGCTGGTAAATGCCTATGAATACGGAGCCGCCATGCTGTACTTTACCGGCTCCAAAGAACACAATATCAAACTTAGAATGATGGCCAAAGAGAAGGGCTATAAACTAAATGAATATGGCATATTTGATGCGATAACGAACAAAAGATTTGCAGGTACAACAGAAGAAGAGATGTATCATTTCCTGGATTTAAAATACATTCCACCCGAACTAAGGTTAAACAAAGGTGAAATTGAAAAAGCCGCATTGCAAAAAAAGACAGTCTGGCCAGCGTAACTTAATTCCCTTTTATTTTTCTTAATAACGACAAGCCCGTTTGCCGGTTCCATCCTTCAAACCTGACACGTTGTACCACCAGTTTATTATCTCCCGGATGTTGCAAATAATAATGGAACACAAACTTTCCGCCTGCATTTTGCCAGCCAATGACCTGGCCAAAACGAAGGTCATTAAAAACCAGGGTGTCTCCCCATTTTTCTACCGTATAAAATTGCTGGGAGAACCGGATAAGATGATCAAGGTCTTCATTACCTGAAACCTGTCTTAATAAAGAATCATTTCTCGGAAAATATTGAAAAATAATTTCTTTCTTACTATCAAACAGAGAACGAAAACCAACATGATAGCCGCTATCATTACCTGCCACTACATACCATAGCCAGTTTTGCAGGGGGGCAGGTGTAGTAAAATACCTTGTATAGGTAATATGTTGTTTTGTTAGTATTGCTTTTATATCTGAATCAATCTTTGCCTTATTGAATAAACAGTATAGTAAATACAAAGCGCTTACTCCAAGACCTATCCGCCACCATTTTTTTCGTTGAGGCAACCATCTTTTTTTTAATACCAGCCCAACGCAGGCAATAGCAGACCAGATAGAAAAGAAGGGATCTGCTACATAAATAGCATTAAAAGAAATTCTCCTGTGACTGAATGGTTCAAACCAGCCTACCCCATAATTATTAAATGCGTCAATAAAGATGTGTATGAAAATGACTCCGCCAAAAAATAACATCCATTGCCATAACCGGATATTATGCGGGCGGTGCAGGCGTTCTGCGAGGAGAGCAAGAAAAGGGGTTATGATGGCACAAAACAAAAAAGAATGAGTAAACCCGCGGTGGGCCAGCAAACTGGAAGAGGTATCCATCCAGAAAGAGGATATAAAATCAATATCCGGAATGCTTTGCGCCAAAGCACCCCATAGCATTGCTTTTTTCCCGAGTATTCTACCTGCAAAAGCCTCTCCCATGCAGGCCCCAAGTGCCAGATGAGTGAAAGAATCCATAATTACGGTTTATTCTTAATGGCATTACCTGTTACCTGCCATATCTCATAATAGATTTTCATACCGCCTCCGGTTTGAAGTTCCGGTCATCAGCGCATCCCGCAACTTCAACTCAATACGAAATACTCATACCAAGATAAACAATAAAAAAGGGATACCATCAAAATATAACCGCTATTTATCATGTACAACAAACAATGGCAGATTTACTTCCCGCATTAATATATCGGCCATGTTTTCACGAAACCACCGGCTAACCGTTCCTCTTCTGAGGGTGCCAAGTACAACAAGGGCATTATCCTGCGATTTCTTCAGGTGCTTTATAATTTCATCTTCAGCCAGCCCCTGTAGTATCGTATACTTTGCTTTA
>CAYHTC010000133.1:0-6950 GCA_964359445.1 uncultured Sediminibacterium sp.
TTTACTACCGATGCTCCCTACCCAACATAATGTTTGCCTGATAGATGATGACAATATCTACCAGTTCACTGCAAGAAAGATTCTCGAATCTACCGGGATGGCAAAACAGATTCAATCTTTCTACAACGGCAAGGAGGCTATTTCCTATTTGAAAGCCGAAGGCAAGCTTCATCCGGAAGCCCTGCCAGATGTTATTTTTTTAGATATCAATATGCCTGTAATGAATGGCTGGGAGTTTCTGGAAGAATATAATAACGTCAGTTCCAACCTGCCCAAGCAAATTGTGGTATACATGGTAAGTTCCTCTATTGATGATAATGATATCCGGAAATCGAAGGAATACAAATCTGTTTCCGATTATATTGTCAAGCCGGTTGACCGCAGGAAATTCCAGGAATTGATCGGTAACCTTTGATCTTCAAATCCACAACTCATTAACATTCCGCTATTTAACAGTTAACCGCCGATATTCTGTTACGGAATATTAACATTTTACGTTAGGTTTGTTGCAACCTAAATTCTGCAGAATGAAATTTATTGTTTCGTCCTCTTCCCTCTTAAAACACCTGCAGCAGATCAGCGGTGTAATCAATGCGAATACAGTATTACCAATACTGGAGGACTTTTTATTTGAGATACAGGACAAAAAACTGAATGTAGTGGCTACCGATCTGGAAACCGTTATGCGGGTGCAAATGGATGTGGAAAGCAAAACCAATGGCAAAGTGTGTATTCCTGCCAAGATTTTGCTCGATTCATTAAAAAATATTGCCGACCAGCCACTCACGTTTAATATTGATAAAAACTTTGCCGTGGAGATCACCAGCGATAACGGTAAGTATAAGGTGATGGGTGAAAATCCTGATAACTTTCCGAAAGAACCTGCAGCGGATGATACCACCGGTTTTACCATGAGCAGCCATGCTTTGCTTACGGGTATCAACAAAACCCTTTTTGCGGTAAGCAACGATGATCTTCGCCCGGCTATGACAGGCGTATTCTTCGAATTAACGAATGATAGTGTTCAGTTTGTGGCAACCGATGCGCACCGTTTGGTCCGTTATAAAAGAACCGATACCAAAAGCGCAAAAACGGATTCCTTCATCGTTCCTAAAAAACCGTTGAACCTGTTAAAAAATGCGCTGCCGGATAATGAGGATGAACTAACCATCAGTTATAACAACAACCATCTCTTCGTAAGTCATGGTTCTACCCAAATGATCTGTAGACTGATTGATGCCCGTTTCCCCGATTATAAAGTGGTTATACCTGCCGACAATCCATACAGTCTTATCGTAAACAAAGGCGATTTTCAGAATGCACTGCGCCGCGTAAATGTGTTTAGTAATAAAAGCACTAACCAGGTGGCCCTGAACATAACAGGCAGCGAATTACAAATGGCCGCACAGGATGTGGACTTCAGTTTTGAAGGTAATGAGCGCATGAACTGCCAGTATGATGGAGAAGATCTGCAGATTGCCTTCAACGCCAAATTCCTGATCGAAATGCTGAATGCGGCAGATACAGAAAATGTGAAGCTGGAACTTTCAACCCCTACCAAGGCAGGTTTAATTAAACCAACCGAGCAGGCAGAAGGAGAAGAGCTGCTGATGCTGGTAATGCCGCTGATGCTGAATAATTAATAGTTGTAAGAAATAATATTAGCCGCAAATTCGCAGTTTATTTAAACTGTGGATATGCGGTTTTCTTTTTTTCAGAATCATAATTGTTTGTACATTGACGATACAATCCGATTGCTGCCATGATAGAAAACATCATTCATTATTTTGAACAGATCTCCAGCCTGCACCGTGCATTAATACTGGCCGGTGGCATTACTTTTTTCTGGCTGATGGAAGGAGCCATTCCTTTGTTTGGATTTACCTATCACAAATGGAAACACGCTTCCATTAATATCTTCTTTACCCTTACTACCATCATCATTAATTTTTCCTTTGCACTGTTCATTGTTAGAACAAGCGATTATGTGGTGGCCAATAAATTTGGTCTGCTGCAACTGGTAAACATGCCGCTATGGGTATTCATGATCGTTGGTTTATTACTGCTTGATCTGGTAGGCGCTTACAGCATCCACCTGATTGAACACAAAATAAAATGGATGTGGAAATTTCATGTGGTACATCATGCAGACACACATGTAGACACTACCACAGCCAACCGCCATCATCCCGGTGAAAGTGTATTCCGTGCCGTTTTCACCATTATTGGCGTGATCATTTGCGGCGCGCCTATGTGGCTGGTAATGATGTACCAGAGCCTGAGTGTGGTACTCACCCAGTTTAACCACGCCAATATCCGTTTACCCTTATGGCTGGATAATACACTTAGTTGGCTGATAGTATCTCCCAATATGCATAAAGTACACCACCATTATAAGCGGCCACAGACCGATAGCAATTATGGAAATATTTTTTCTGTCTGGGACCGGCTCTTTGGAACATATAACTACACGCCTATTGAACAGATACAATACGGACTGGATGTATTGGATAATACCAAAGATGAAAACCTGCCCTTTCAGTTAAACATTCCATTCGATGGCAAGGTGAAGACAGATTATTAAATAAAGAATGATGCATCTTTGCATCAAATACGCTTAATGAAGAAAATAGCGATGATACCGGCAAGGTATGCAGCTACCAGGTTTCCTGCCAAGCTGATGCAAATACTTGGCTCCAAAACGGTGATACTGCATACCTATGATAATACGGTAGCAACAGGATTATTTGATGACGTGTATGTGGTAACGGATAGTGATATTGTCTTTCAGGAAATCACCCATCATGGTGGCAAAGCCCTGATGAGTAAAAAAAATCATGAAAGCGGCAGCGACCGGATTGCAGAAGCCGTAGCGGCTATACAGGTAGACATAGTAGTAAATGTACAAGGCGATGAACCTTTTGTAAAACGCGATCCTCTTGAAAAATTATTACGGGTATTTGAAGGCGAAGCAGGAAAAAAAATTCAGGTAGCATCGTTGATGCAGGTAATGACCAATCAATCCCTCATCAATGATCCTAATTATGTAAAAGTGACCGTTGATAAAAATATGTTTTCACTGATGTTCTCACGCAGTGTGATTCCCTATCCCAGGAGCAAAGAAAACACAACTGTTTATTATGAACATATCGGCGTATACGCTTTTCGCAAACAGGCCCTTCTCAATTTCACCAACTGGGAAATTACCCCCTTAGAAAAAGCCGAAAAAATTGAATGCCTCCGTTATCTCGAAAATGGTATCCCTTTAAAAATGGTGGTAACGGATTATATGGGCATTGAAATAGATACGCCGGAAGATCTGGAAAGAGCGGAGAAACTCCTTGAACGATGAATCATCGGAATATACACCCGCAATAAATAAAATACATGATTGCACTTTTATACGAATGTATATTATTGGATTTAATGCAAAAAAATTAAACTTTTCTTTTCGATATTCGAAGTTCGGCATTCGATATTCTGTACTCAACATTCAATATTATTACCGGATTCCCCGTCTTTGCGTATCTTTCTATACCAAATAAGATTGCAAATGAATCAAAACAAACTACTGCGCTGGTCAATTGTTGTGGCGCTCGCCGGTTTTATTTTTGGATTTGATACAGTAGTTATCTCCGGCGCCAATCAGCCCATCAAGGAATTATGGCATACCTCCCCACTTTTTCATGGATTTTTTATTATGTCAATGGCGCTCTGGGGAACGGTTATCGGCGCCATGTTTGGTGGCATACCCACAGAAAAATATGGTAGAAAACCGGTTTTATTATGGGTGGGCATACTGTTTGCCGTCTCTGCCTTTGGATCTGCCTTTGCGGGCAATGCCTATGTTTTTTCTTTCTTCCGCTTCATGGGTGGTATTGGAATTGGTGTATCATCCGTTGTGGCGCCCATCTATATTTCTGAAATTTCTACACCGGTAACCCGCGGAAGACTGGGCGCATTGTATCAATTCAATATTGTATTTGGCATTTTAATTGCTTTTCTATCCAACTATTTTTTACAGGGCGTGGGCGGAGCAAACGACTGGCGCTGGATGCTCGGTGTATTGGCGCTGCCGGCTATCATATATACTGCATTGGTATTCGGTATTTCCGAAAGTCCCAGGTGGCTGATCACCAGAAAGAACGATTTGGTTGCCGCTAAAAACGTTTTAGTACAAATTGGTGTTCCCGATGTGGATGCAGAAACCGCTACAATCCTGCGCAGCAACGAGCAGCAAATCGGTATGGTGAAAGCCCTGTCTTTTTTCAGCATCAAACACAAAAAAATTATCTGGCTCGCTTTTATGATCGCTTTTTTTAACCAGGTATCCGGTATCAATTTCATTTTATACTATGCTCCTGAAATTTTAGAAAAAGCAGGCCTCGCCGCCAAAGAGTCCTTATTCAATTCCATCGCCATTGGCGGCACCAACCTGGTATTCACTTTTGTAGGTTTATATTTGATTGACCGGCTTGGCAGAAAAACCTTATTGATAATTGGTTCCTTTGGTTATATACTAAGCCTGTCCATGGTATCATGGGCTTTTTATGTACATGCGGGCGCTGTTTTTTTAATGAGTTTTTTATTGCTTTTTATCGCGGCACATGCCATTGGTCAGGGCGCCGTTATCTGGGTATTTATCTCAGAAATCTTTCCCAACAAAATCAGGAGTGCGGGACAGTCTTTCGGCGCCAGCGTACATTGGGTTTTTGCCGCTTTGATTACTTTGGTAACACCGGTTTTTTTAGACAAAGATTATGGTATATTCAAAGATAACCCATGGCCCATTTTTGCATTTTTCGCGGGAATGATGATCCTGCAATTGGTGTGGGTATTTGCCAGTGTGCCTGAAACCAGAGGCGTATCGCTCGAAGAGCTGGAGAAAAAATTAAGTAAATAAATTCCATGTGTTTACTCTTTGCCATTAAACAAGATGAAAAATAATAATTCTTTCCGCAGGCTAATCATGGACCACAAAATACCCTGGATTTTTGGTTTCGCATTGGTGGCGCTTATTTTATTTTTGTCGGTTGTATACAAACAAACAGAACAGCAAAAGAATACGCGTAACTGGGTGGATATTTCCAATCAAACCATCAAAAAAACAGATACCGTAGGCATTCTGCTCTCCGAGGCAGAAACCGCTGCCATGGCTTATACCTTTACGAAAGATTCGGCCTGGGTAACAAAAGTTTACAACCTTCACTCTTTTTTAAACCAATCCCTGACCGATCTTCGAAGGCTCACTTCCGATAATCGCCTTCTCCAATACAATCTTCAAAAATTGCAGCAGTTATGTTATGAGAAAGAAGTTTATCAGAAAGAACTTTTATCCGGAAGCCTGAGAAATGATGAACTGCTAAAAAGAATGAGCCCAGAAGGAAGGGGACAGCAAATTTCCCATTCCATCAAAATATTACTCGGTTCAATCAGGGAAATCACAAAGGGCTTATTAACCAACCGTATGCTGCAAAATACAGCCAGCTACCAAAGCAGCATCTATACCGCATTGATAGGGGGCGTATTTGCCTTCCTTCTTGGACTGGTTATCTTATTCTTATTAAACAGGGATATTCGCTTACAGAAAAAAAACGAAGAAGCTGTTGCTATAAGCGAATCAAAATACCGAAGTCTTATCGAAAATGCGGGTGTGGTTATGTACACAACCGATAAAAAAGGCCTGATCACTTTTGCCAATAACCAGATAACCAATTTAACCGGTTACACCTTAGGAGAACTTTCCGGCCAGCATTTTTCTATGCTGCTTGATCCTATGGGAAGAGATGAAATCTTGCGTTATTATGTAAATCAATATGAGAATAAATTAGCCGCAACCAATCTCGAAATACTGATCCGAACCAAATCCGGCGTGAACAAATGGGTAGAGCAATCTGCCCAATTAATTTTTGATCATACCCGGGTAACCGGATTTCAATGTATGGCCAAAGATATTACTGAAAAAAAATTTGTAGAGCAGGAGTTGAATCAATCAGAAGCCGGCAGAAAAGAAAATGAATACCGGCTCAATGCCATTCTCGATAACTCAACCGCACTGATCTATATTAAAGACCTGAATGGCCGCTATGTAATGATCAATAAAAAATTTAAGGCTTTTTTTGGTGTTACAGAGGAGATGGTCATTGGCAGGACTGATTTTGATTTTACCCCGAAAGAACAGGCGGATCATTATAAAAAGACTGATGAAGAAGTACTGGCTTCACTTAAACCCATAGAAAGTGAAGAAATCATCCAAACCGCAAGCGGAAGCAAAAACCTGCTTTTATTAAAGTTTCCACTGTTAAGCCCAAACAAAGTACTGTTGGGTGTAAGCGGAATAGCATCTGATATAACGCATGAAGCAGTTATGCGCGAGCAAAGCAGGCTGGCCCTGCAAAAAGCAGAATCGGCGCAACAGATACAGGAACAGTTCCTGGCTAATATGAGTCATGAAATACGTACCCCCATGAACGGGATACAGGGTATGACCAGGCTTCTGCTGGAAACCGATCTTTCAGAGGAACAGAAAAAATTCACCAATATCATCAGCAGATCACTGAATAACCTGGTGGTAATTGTTAATAATGTGCTGGACTTCTCTAATTTAAAAGCAGGAAAGCTCACTTTCGACAGTTTTGCTTTTGACCTGGTTGAATTACTGGATGAGGTAAAAAAATATTTTGAACATCCTCTGGAAAACAAGGGTCTTTCCTTCCATCTCAGAATTGAAGAAGATGTTCCACGATTTGTGAAGGGTGATGCATTCCGGTTAAAACAGGTTCTCACAAACCTGGTTGGTAATGCGATAAAATTTACTGATTCCGGACATATCGATCTGCGGGTTGGGGTAAAAGAAAAATCGGATCAGTTAACAGCCATGCTTTTTACATTGTCTGATACCGGTATTGGTATACCCAAAGACAAACTCAACACTATTTTTGAAAGCTTTG
>CAYHTC010000134.1:0-6927 GCA_964359445.1 uncultured Sediminibacterium sp.
TAATACTTATTTATACTGCAAAGTAAAGGGCAAATGGTTTATTAGTTTATTTGGGAGGAACTTATAAAATAGGGTATTAATTTTTTTTTGAGTTCATTGGGTAAACCAATCCGTTTACCGGTATTACTATCAATAAAAAATAAAACTACTTTCCCTGTGGTGAGTAGTTTTTTTTCTTCATTATATACTTCATGATGAAATTCGATCCGGTGCTCTGCGGGCAGTTCCTTCAGTATGGTTTTAATGGTAATCAGGTCGTCATAGTGCGCGGGTCGTAAAAACCGGACTTCCATGGCTACCACGGGCATCCGTACACCCATCTCCTCCATCTTTTTATAGGTAAATCCAAGTTCCCGGATACACTCTGCTCTGCCTACTTCAAAGTATTGGGCATAGTTGCCGTAATACACAATATCCATCTGGTCAGTTTCAGCATATCTTACCCTTACGGTGGTGATGTGTTCGTACATGATTATCTTAATTTGTTGACAAACTTACACCCTCTATCTGTTTTTCCACAAATGTTGGAACGATGATTGCTTACAAAACGCTAATACTACCTTTAAGCAACCCATTTTCGCTTTTTATTAAGAAAGAAACTGAAATCTTTGCTTTCTGGCATCAATCACGTTATGAAAAAATTTGTTTCAATATTTTTGCTTGCCTCCTGCAGTGTATTGTCAATTACACTTTCCGCGCAACTACCGCGGTATTTCACCGATCCGGATGCTGAATTTAAAAATGCCAAAGACCTTTACCAAAAAGAGCAATTCAGCCTGGCCTATCCGGTGTTTAAGAAACTGTTCAGCAATGGGGTGGAGCAAACTAACCTGTTATCCGGTATACGGTTAGAGTGTAAGTATTATTATATTATATGTGGATTGCAATTAAATGATGAAACAACTGTTCCTATGGCAGTTAGTTTTACGGAACTGGAAAACCACACTGCCCGTATTCAGATGATGCGTTATCATTTGGGTGAATATTATTACCGGAAAAGAGAATATGCCAACGCGGAGAACGCTTATGCCGGTACTGATATAGCTAATCTGAGTAACCGTGAAATAGCTGATATGAAGTTTCACCGGGCTTATGGTTTTTTTGTAATGCAGCAGTTTGATAAAGCCAAACCCTTGTTCAATACCATCCGCCAGATACCCGGGGATCCCAACTATTTAGACGCGAATTACTATTACGGCTTTATCTGTTTTAACGATAAGCAATACCCACAGGCATTGGAAAGTTTTCAAATAGCCGAACAATTACCTGAGTACCGGAACGTGATCCCGTTTTACCTGGCTGAAATATACTATTTCAATGGCGAAAAAGATAAAGCATTGGATTACGGCACCAAAGCCATCCGGAAAACGGGACAATATTACAACCTGCAATTGCACCAGTTAGTAGGGCATATCTGGTTCGAAAAGCAGGCATTCGCCAATGCCCTGCCATACCTTGAAAAATTTGTTGCCGGAAAAGAAAAAGAGAAGAGGGAGGATTTGTATGAGTTATCCTATTGTTATTACGATACTAAAAACTGGCCAAAATCAATTGAGGGTTTCAAACAACTGGGTGGGGCGGAAGATTCATTGGCACAGAACAGTATGTATTTATTGGCGGATGCTTATCTCAAAACAGATGATAAGGCCAATGCCCGTACCGCCTTCCAGTTCTGTGCTTCCAATAACAGTAATACCTTGCAGCAGGAAGTTTCCGGCTTTAACTACGGTAAACTTTCTTATGACCTTGGGTATATGGACCCTGCATTGAAGGCATTGCAGTTTTTCATAAGCAAGTATCCAAAATCAACTTTTAACCAGGAGGCAAAGGAGCTGTTGGTAAATTCACTGGCTAATACCAGTAACTACAAAGAATCTTTGAAATGGTATGAAAGCCTGGGTAATAAAAGTGATCATGTAATCAAACTGTATCCCCGTTTATTATATGGCAGCGCGGTAGAACTGATAAACGACCAGCAGATAGAAAAGGCGGATGAATTACTGACTAAGTTGCTGCAGGTGCCTTACAATACTGTTCAACTGCCATTGGCTAATTTCTGGAAAGGGGAGATCGCTTACCGTAATGGCCTGATAGATCCTTCCATTAATTACCTGCTCAACTATCTTAAAAACCCGGTAATCAATGGGGAAGTAAATATTACCCATGCCAGATATATCCTGGCGTATGGGTATATGAAACAGGAGCAATATGCCATTGCTAAAGACTATTTTGAATTAATTGCTAAAGCTATTGCCCGCGGATCCTCTGCTATTGAACAGGATGCCTACCTGCGTGCGGCTGATTGTTATTTTATGAATAAGGACTTCAAACAGGCATTGAAGATGTATGAATTAGTAATTAATAATCAGTTTGTTTCTGCTGACTATGCTCTATACCAAAAAGGAATTATTGCCGGCGCCCTGAATAAAAATGTGGAGAAGATCAGTTTACTGCAATCTTTGGAAAGGCAATATCCATCCTCGGCTTTGGTAGCGGATGCCTATCTGGAGATGGCCAATACTTATCTGGCTGATGAAAATTACCAAGCCGCCATCGCACCCTTGCAAAAGGTTATCAATAATGCCAGGGCCGCCGCACTGGCGCCTCAATCTTATCTGAAATTAGGTGTTGTGTATTTTAACCTGGATAGGAGTGATGAGTCGCTGGAGAGCTTTAAAAAACTGGTGACAGGCTATCCCAATACAGAAGAGAGCAGTGATGCCATCGAGTATATCCGGAACATTTTTATTGAGAAACAAAAGCCGGATGAGTTTGCCGCGTTCATGAAGCAAAACGGCAAATCCATTACTTATTCCGAAGAAGATTCTTTAAGTTTCCGTTCTCCCATGCTGCGGTATGAGGCGAAAGACTGGACCGGTGCCAGAAACGGATTCGCTTTATACATTTCAAAATTTCCTGAAGGCAGGTATCAGATAGAAGCGAATTATTTAACAGCGGAAATATACACAGCAGGTAAAGCATTGAAAGAGGCGCTCCCTTTTTATAAAGCGGTGGCAGACCAGGCGCAGAATGTGCATGCGGAAAGAAGTACGTTGCAGGCGGCCCGTATCTATTATTTTGATTTGAAAGATTATGCAAATGCGGAAAAATATTTCAGCCTGTTAAAAAACATTGCTACCCAACAGGAAAATAAACTGGAAGCGATGCGTGGATTGTTGCGTTGCCAGTTTAAAGCGCAACAGTGGAAAGAAGCCGCCACCAATGCACAGGATCTTTTACTGGAGAAAGGCATTGCTACAGATGACAGGATGATGGCCAGCATGGTAGTGGCAAAAAATCAACAGTCACTAAATGAATTTGATCAGGCCATTGCTGCCTATAAACAGGTTGTTGCTGCCGGTAAATCTGAATATGCTGCTGAGTCTCAATACAGGGTAGCCGAAATCTTATTGGTACAAAATAAAAGCGAAGAGGCGGAGAAAGCGGCTTTCGAAGTAATTAAAAAATACGGATCCTATGAATACTGGGTTACCAAAAGTTATGTATTGCTGGGTGATGTGTATGTGAAACAGAAAGACTGGTTTAATGCGGAAGCTACTTTTAAAAGTATTGTCGCGAATGCTGCTATCACAGAACTGAAGAACGAGGCGCAGCAAAAGCTGGCCATGGTATTGGAAGAAAAAAATAAAACCAATCAAGTTGAAGAACAGTAAAACAGATACATTGATGAATTACCTGTCAAAAGTTACCTTCCTACTGCTGCTGGGATCCTTTGTCTGCTGCATGCCGGCGCAGGCACAAAAAAGAACCGGCAGAAAAAAAACGGCTTTATCCGTCAAATCAACGGTGAAGCAGGTGGAAGAAGTAAACCTGGCTGATACCTCATCTCCCAAAGTAGTCACCATCACATCCGTATTCAAGCCTTATTTGAAGAATGCGGTTAAAGTAAATTTTACTGCCGCCTCACCTGTGATCGATTCCTCTAAAATTCCGGTTACTTACCAAATACCTTCTCAAAATCTTTTCTTTTTTTATCAACCTGTTGCCATTAAGCCGCTTGCCCTGGCGGCTGACACGGGTTATGCCTGGAATAATGATCATTACATCAAATTCGGTGCAGGTAATTTCAGCAGTGTATTGGGCGAAGCCGGGTTTTCTTTTGGTAACGGGCGAAACTCAATAACCAATTTACGCGGAAATTTCGTAACAGCTACCGGTCATCTGCCTTCGCAACAGTCCGCTAAATGGGGATTGGATATCCTGTCTATCCTCAATACAAAGAATAACCATGAATGGACCACGCATCCCTATTATCAAAGCAGTACCCAATACCTGTACGGCTATCAGCCTACAACACTTTCTTATCCCAAAGACCAGATACTGCAAAGGTTTAATACGGTTGGAATAGAACTGGGTTTACAAAATAAACTGGTGAACACATTTGGTACCACTTATCATCCGCAGATCAGTCTGACAGGCTTCTCTGATAATCATGAGAACCAGGAAATGAATCTGATCATCAGGGCGCCCATCAATAAATCTTTTGGAAAGATTTATGCAATTGATCTTGATATGGGAGCAGATATTTCTGCAACCACTGCTCCGGTGGTACCCAATTATCCGGATATTAAGAATAATCTCTTCTATATTAATCCGTCCTTACAATTTAAAACACCCAACTTAAAACTGAATGCAGGTATACGGCCCTCCTGGGATAACCAGTCTTTTTCGAACCTGCCAAATATAACGGTAGAAGCAAAGGTTAGCGAAGTTGGCCTGGTATTGGAAGCAGGCTGGATCGGGTATTACCAGAAGAATACTTTGCGTTCATTGGCAGGGATCAATCTATTTATCGGGCTGTTAAGCGGTTTACAAAATACCCGTATCAGGGAGCAGTATGCCGGTATTAAAGGGGCATCGGGAAACCATTTTATTTACCAGGCCAGGGTTTCTTTACTGCAATTAAACAACCAGGCGCTGTTTGTAAATAATTTGGGTGATGGCAAAACCTTTGCAGTTTTATTTGAGCCGGATATGAAGGCAATACGTTTGCATGGAGAGATTGGCTATACTGTTCAGGAAAAGGTATCACTGATTGCCGGAGCTACCTATACGCAATATTCATCACTGACTGTTAATGAGAAACCATGGGGATTATTGCCCATTGAAGCAACAGGCACTGTAAAATGGAAAATTTTAAAAGACCTGCAAATGAAGGCCGATCTTTTTTTATGGGAAGGAACTGCTTACAGGGATTCAACGCTACAGGCTAAAAGGGTGGGCGCTGTGGCAGATCTGAATATTGGCGCTGAGTTTGCGGTAATGCCTAAACTATCCATCTGGCTTCAAATGAATAACCTGTTTAACGCAACTTATCAACGTTGGAATCAATATCCCGTTCCGGGTACCCAGGTTTTGGCAGGAGTTGTATATTCGTTCAGGTAAAACTGCCTGTTGAATGCATGATCATCTCTATAAATACCTGGTATTAAACGGAAAACTGAGTATCCCGCAGTTGGGAAATATTGTTATGGTTACTGAGCCGGCCTCGGTTGATCACGCCACTATGCAATTAATGCCTCCCAAACCTGTTTTTCATTTTGAAGAAAAAGAAGCGCTTTCTGCTGATAAGCTTTTTCTGACTTTTTTGTCTGAGGAAATGGGTTTAGCGGAAGCGGATGCTTCCAAAATTTTTCTAAATTTTTCAGGTCAGTTCCGTCAGGCTATTCAGGAAAAGGATTCTGTTGTTTTAAAAGGGGTGGGCCAGTTTTCAAAAGGAGCAGGAGGCAGCATTTTATTTGCCCGGGATACCGGTGCGGAGGAACTGTTTTCCACCATTCGGCTTGATAAGGAAATAGCTGAACAAAACGAAGTGATCGAAATCAGTGAAGATTATTGGTGGTTCTACGCAATTATTTTATTCGTAATGGGCTTAGGAGCGCTGATCTATTATTATGTATGACAGAGTAAAAAAAATTATGTCTGAACTGATCTCTTTTACGCGTTGTCCCGCTTGTGGTTCTGAATCTGTTTATCCTGTATTGTCGGCAAAAGATTATACAGTATCCGGTGAATTATTTGAGATATGGCATTGTGATGAATGTACCCTTCGGTTTACACAGCATATTCCCTCTGCTGGCATGATAGGCGCTTATTATCAGTCTGCAAACTACGTATCGCACTCAGATACAGCCAAAGGGCTGATCAACCGTTTATATCACCTGGTAAAAATCCATACTTTACAAACTAAAAGAAAACTGCTGCAACAGGTTACCGGTAAACAGAAAGCCACCCTGCTTGATATTGGTGCGGGTACAGGCGCCTTTGTCCATATCATGAAGCAGGCGGGGTGGGAAGTTACCGGTCTGGAACCTGAAGAGAATGCCCGTAAAGTTGCTTTTGATAAACATTCTGTCCAATTAGTTCCGCCTGATCAATTATTTCAATTGAAGGAATCCTCATTTGATGCTATTACTTTGTGGCATGTGCTGGAACATGTGCATGATCTGCATGGCTATCTTACACAATTTCATTCCATCCTGAAGCCGGGTGGCAGCCTGGTAATTGCCGTTCCCAATTATACCAGTTATGATGCAAAAGTATACAAGGAATATTGGGCCGCATACGATGTGCCACGTCATCTCTATCATTTCTCACCAAAAAGTATGGAACTGATGGGGGAAGCAAAAGGATTCAGGCTGGCAAACAGTAAACCCATGTGGTTTGATAGTTTTTATGTATCCATGCTAAGCGAAAAATACAGGCATGAAAGTGGCAACCTGATAGGAGCAGTATGGAATGGGTTGCTCTCAAATATTAAAACCATTTTCAACAAAGAGAGTAGTAGTTCAGTGATCTATATCTTCATTAAAAAATAATAGCCGGCATTACTTTTTCTGCAGTGTTTAATTACTAATTGAATTTCACTTCAAAGAGTTTGGGCCAAAATTTTCCTGTAATAAAAAA
>CAYHTC010000135.1:0-6866 GCA_964359445.1 uncultured Sediminibacterium sp.
AAAAGGATTAAGATTTATCTGAATACTGCGGGCATTGGGGCCGGTATCAATCATGATATCTATTCTGAAATCTTCCATGGCAGCATACAGGTATTCTTCTACTACCGTACTCAGGCGATGTATCTCATCAATAAATAAAACATCATTGGGTTGCAAATTGGTAAGCAGGCCGGCAAGATCACCTGGCTTTTCAATAACCGGGCCCGAGGTTTCCTTAATATTGACGCCCAGTTCATTCGCAACAATTCTGCTCAGGGTTGTCTTACCCAAACCGGGAGGACCATGAAACAAAATATGATCCAGCGCCTCTCCGCGAAGCTTCGCCGCTTTGATAAAAATAATAAGATTCTCAACCAATTGGGGCTGACCTGAGAAATCATCGATCTCTTTGGGACGTATCGTATTCTCAAACTCCCGGTCGGCGGGGGTTAGGCCGGAAAACTCATTTTGTAAATTAACATTGGACATACTGTTTCAAAAATACAAAATACTATTCATCCGTACCTTTGCTATTATGATAGCAGCCAAATCTGCCCTGGTATAGCTATTGAGAACCGTTCTTCAAAATTTGTTGTATTCATGGCGGGGGGTATCTATCTTTAATGCTGCCAAAATAACTATATATGAATAAAATCTTGATTGCCTTTTGGTTACTCTGTATAACCAGCTCATTAACCGCACAAAACAATCCTTTATGGATGCGTTACCCGTCTGTTTCTCCGGACGGTCAAACCATTGTATTTAGTTACAAAGGAGATTTATACACAGTACCTTCAACCGGAGGTAATGCGCTTCCACTCACCATGCATGAAGCGCAGGATTTTTATCCGGTATGGAGCCACGATGGAAAAACCATCGCTTTTGCTTCAGACAGATATGGCAATTTTGATGTGTTTACTATTCCTGCAACAGGCGGAACACCAACCAGACTAACCTTTAATAGCGCCCCTGATTATCCTTTTGATTTTTCACCGGATAACCAACAACTGATTTTTGGAAGCGCCAGACAGATCAGCAATACCAATATTCGCTTTTACAGTCCACGCTTGTTTATGAACCTCTACAGTATTCCTGTAAAGGGTGGCAAGCCTTATTTAGTTAGTCAGGCAGGTGTAGAATCGGCACATTATAATAGCAAAGGAACACAGGTTATTTTTCAGGATAGAAAAGGGTACGAAGATCCCTGGAGAAAGCACCATACTTCGGCCGTTACAAGAGATATATGGGTGATGGATATTAAAGCAGCCAGCTATAAAAAAATCAGCGAATTTGAGGGTGAGGACAGAGAACCTGTTTTTAGTACCGATGATAAAACAGTGTATTACCTCAGTGAAAAGAATGGCGATCAGAACCTGTTTAAGCAAACGGAAGATGGCAAAATGGTTCAACTTACCAGGTTCAAAAATCATCCGGTAAGACATCTTTCCAGAACGAATGACAATCATTTATGTTTTAGCTGGAACGGAGAAATATATACTTTAAAGGAAGGAGATCAACCCAAAAAAGTGGCGATCTCCATTAATGCAGACGTACGCAACAATGCAGAAAAAATAGTACCTGTCAGTGGCGGTACAACAGAAATAGCCCTTGCGCCTAATGGAAAAGAAATCGCATTTGTGTTTCGTGGTGAAGTATTTGTAACCGGTGTGGAAGGTGGTATTACCAAAAGAATCACCAATACGCCGCAACAGGAGCGAATGGTAAGCTGGAGCCCCGATAGCAAAAAAATTATTTACGCCGCTGAACGAAACAACAACTGGGATATTTATCAAACCAGTATAGTAAGAAGTGAAGAACCTTATTTCTATGCATCAACCCTATTGAAGGAAGAGGCATTGATTGCCACACCGGAAGAAGAATTCAGCGCTAAATTTTCGCCTGATGGAAAACAAATTGGCTATATAGCAGAGCGGAATCTATTAAAAGTGTACACGATTGCCGATAAAAAAACAATAACACTACTCCCTGCCGGAAAAAATTATAGTTATAGTGATGGCGACTGGGGTTTTCAATGGAGCCCGAATAGTAAATGGATCATTACAGATGATCAGGAAGGAAGCTGGCAATACGGCAATCTGGCTTTAATTAAAGCAGACGGAACCGGTGGTATTGAAAAGCCCATCCGGTCAGGATTTGGACAAGCCAATATTAAATGGGGTATGAATGGGAAAAACATTACCTGGGTAAATGAACGGTTAGGCAGAAAATCCATTGCTTTCCAGGGCAGCAGGGAAGTAGATATTTATGCGGGATTCCTGGATCAGGACAGTTATGATCGCATGCGTTTAAACAAAGAAGATTTTGCTTTATTGAAAGAGAAAGAAGAGAAGGATAAAAAAGCTGATACCACAAAAGGCAAAAAAGATTCGTTGGCAAATGTCAATTTTACCCCCAATCTGAAAGGATTTGAGGATAGGGTATTAAGACTCACCATCAACAGTTCATCTATTGCGGATTATTATATGAGCGCTGATGGCAGCAAAGTATATTATCTGTCTTCATTCGAAAAAGGTTTTGATTTATGGGTAACAGAACCACGTACCAGAGAAACTAAAATTTTGGCTAAGTTGGGTGGCTCACCAGGTAAAATTGAACCGGGCAAGGACGGAAAAACACTTTTTCTGGTAAACAACGGCTCCATCATAAAAGTAGAAACCGAAAGCGGCAAAGTTAGCCCTGTGGGCATTAATGGCGAAATGGTACTGAATGCTCCGGCAGAAAGGGAATACATTTTTGAACATATATGGAGACAGGTACAAAAGAAGTTCTATGACCCGAAAATTCATGGAATAGACTGGGCAATGTATAAAACCAACTATGCCCGTTTCCTGCCCCATATTAATAATAACTACGATTTTCAGGAACTGCTGAGTGAAATACTGGGGGAGCTGAATGGCTCACATACCGGTGGCAGATATTCCCCTCAAACACAGGGTGGGGATATGACTGCTGCATTGGGTTTATTGTATGATGAAACGTTTACCGGTAACGGATTAAAGATTACAGAAGTAATTGCCGGTGGTCCATTGGAAAATGCATCCTCGAAAGTTAAAGCGGGACAGATTATTGAAAAAATAGATGGCGAGGAGGTAAGTGATAAGGATGACTGGGCCAGATTGCTTAATCGGAAAGTGGGTAAAAATGTATTGTTGAGTCTGCTTGATCCATCCACAAAAAACAAAATAGAAGAAACGGTAAAACCGGTTAATGCCGGCGAGGAGGCTGCTTTAATGTACAAACGCTGGGTAAATAAAATGAAAAAAATGACAGAGGAACTGAGTGGAGGGAAAGTGGGTTATGTGCATGTGCAGGGAATGAACGATGGAAGCTTTAGAACCGTGCTGGATGAAGTGATTGGAAAAAATATCGACAAAGAAGCGTTGATTGTAGATACCCGTTTTAATGGTGGCGGTTGGTTGCATGACGATTTGAATACATTCTTAAGTGGCAAACGCTACCTTGATTTTGCACCACAGGGTAATCGGGTAACTGCGGGGGAACCGGCCAATAGATGGCAAAAGCCGAGCTGTGTGCTGATGAGCGAAAGCAATTACAGTGATGCGTATATTTTCCCCTATATCTATAAGCAAAATGAAATTGGGAAGCTGGTAGGTATGCCGGTGGCCGGAACAGGTACCGCTGTATGGTGGGAGTCGCAGATTGACCCGACAATTGTTTTTGGTATACCAATGGTGGCAACCATTGGCAAAGAAAACAGACCAACGGAAAACTTACAGGTTGAACCGGACATAAAAGTCACACTTCCTTTCGAAGAATTTATGAAAGGAAAGGATGCACAATTGGAAGCCGCGGTGAAAGAGATGTTACGGGTGATTAAAAAATAAATTGAGGGAGAACTATTTCAAGGCAAATTTAGGCACTTGTTTTTCCAACAGGTATTTATAAATAAATTTAGTTTTCAGGTTATTAAAGTGAATTCCTTTTGCTCCACCCCATCCATGCCGGCCACCCGGGTATAACATGAATTCGAAATTCTTTCCCTTATCCTGTAAGGCGCTCACCAATTGCATGCTGTTTTGCATGTGTACATTATCATCACTGGTACCATGTACGATCTGCAATACGCCTTTATACCTGTCGGTATAAGTTAACACACTGCTGCTTTTATACCCATCAGGATTGTTTTGCGGGGTACCCATATATCTTTCGGTATAATGCGTATCATACAAACGCCAATCCACCACGCTGCCACCTGCCATTCCGTGCGTAAACACATCAGCTCCATACGTTAGCGCATAGGCACTCATATAACCCCCATAACTAAAACCGGTAATGGCAATTTTAGCAGGATCAGCCTGCCCATTCCTGATAAACCATTTGGCCATGGTTGTATAATCAGCCATTTCCCAGAAGCCGAGGTTATGATACAAATAATTCATGCCTTCTTTCCCAAAGTGTCCACTGGCACGGTGATCGAATGAAACCTGTATCAATCCTTCATTGGCATAGAACTGGCGGTTGGCGCTCCATGACCAGCTATCGGTAACTGTTCCCGCATTAGGGCCACCATAAATACTCAACAGTAAAGGATATTTTTTATTGGGATCCATATTTCCCGGCCAGGTAACAAGGGCGGGTAAATCATATAAACCATCTTCGCTTTTAATACGGATGAGTTCTGTTTTGGCAAGGGCGTATTGCCCGGTTTCCGCGCCCTTCATATCGCCCAGTTCACGAATCAGTTTCCCATTATTATCAACCAAACTCATTCTGGTTGGGGTAGTGGCATTACTATAGGTTGTAATAAAATATTTTCCACCGGGAGAAAGACTGGTTTTAGCATGATTGTATTCACTAAACGTAAGACGTTTTAGATCTGATCCATTAAATTTCACACGATACAAATCAGTTCGCGCCGTATTTTCGCGGCCCTGGGCAGTGAAATAGATTATTTCATTCTTTTCATCAATCAACCCTATACTGGTAACTGTAAACTTACCACTCGTGATAGCATTCCTGAACAGGCCATCTGTATTATATAAATACAAATGGTTCCATCCCGATTTATCAGATTGTATGATAACGCCTTTATCATTTTTTAAAAAGTTAACCCTGCCTCCAACCCTGTCTTCCAGATCTATCCATGTTTGCTGGGTTTCATTGTACCATTCTTTCTTACTGCCATCAGTCGTATTCACTACAAATATTTTCAGATTGTTCTGTCCGCGGTTCATCCAATACACCAATAGCGCCTGATTATCCGGCTTCCAGGTACACCAGCCAAAGTATTGGTCATCCTTTGCATTAAAATCGGCCCAAATGGTATTACCGCCATCCGGACTAACCATTCCAATTTTCACTTCAGGATTTTTATCCCCGGCTAACGGATACCTTGTTTTTTCCATGTATCCATGCTGCCCCTCACTTACATAAATCGGGAACATGGGCACCTTACTTTCATCAAAATGCATGTAGGCCAGTATTTTACTGTCGGGGCTCCACCAGAATGCACGGTAGTAGGTACTGCGCCCGAAAATCTCCTCATAATACAACCAGCTCGCATACCCGTTTAAAATAGTGCCGGTACCATCATTGGTTAACTGAACTTCTTTTTTAGTACGCAAATCATAACTGTATAAATTATTGTTTTTGGTATAACCGATATAGTTACTGTCCGGAGAGAACGTTGGATTTTTTTCTTCCCCCTGATCATTTGTCAGCCTGGTTTCCATTCCATTATTACTATAAAAAATATCCTTATCCCAAACCATTACGCTTTTTCCAAAAGGAGAAACAGAAGGTTTGTTAGCCAACCCGCTATTTCTGAATTCAACACCGTTAACGGTTTTAGGGCCCATCATTGTTTCGGTAAAAGCTCCTGTCTTAATATCGAGAATATAATTTTTAGCAACAGTATCCTTGTCCAGTTTCTGATATAGGATAACGTGTTCATCGTCTATCCATTTTAGAACAGCAGGCAAACTGTTATAAAGATTTTTGGGCAATTTATTAGCCAGCAGGTCACTGTTACTGATCTGCTTTTGCTGTGCCTGAACAGATATAATGGCTCCAAAGAATAAACATGCCAATAAGCTTCCTGAAATTTTCATGCGATTTGTTTAAGAAATGGAAGATAAGGAAGCACACGTGAAAATATCAGGCTTTTTCATAAGCCCCCCTGTATTTTACATGAAGCTCCCCAATTTGTCCATGAATCCGGTGAATTACACTACCACATTGATCATTTTACCCTTTACAAAAATGAATTTCTTCAGGGGTTTGCCATCCATCCATTTTTGAATAAGCTCATTGGAAAGCGCCATTTCCTGAACCTGCTCCGGAGTGGCATCCAGCGAAATACTCATACTGGTTCTCACTTTCCCATTAATACTTACGGGATATTCTTTGGAAGACTCAATCACATATTTTTCTTCAAATACCGGATAGGATGCATCGAGGATGGAACCACTGTTTCCCAAAGCGGCCCAGAGTTCTTCACTGATATGCGGGGCATACGGTGTAAGCATGATGAGAACCTGTTGCAACACTTCGCGTTTGTTACATTTCAGATCAGTCAGTTCATTAACACAGATCATGAATGTACTTACCGCAGTATTGAAACTATATCGTTCCGTATCTTCTTCAATTTTTTTGATGGCACGGTGCAACACTTTCAACTCTTCGGCATTGGCTGCTGCTTCATTCCATACTTTTCCTTTCAGTTCATCAAAAAATAAACGCCATAATTTTTTAAGAAAGCGGTGTACCCCTTCAATGCCCTTGGTATCCCAGGGTTTACTCTGGTCCACCGGGCCGAGAAACATTTCGTACATACGGAAGGTATCGGCACCAAATTTACTGACCAGTTCATCCGGATTAACGGTATTGAATTTGGATTTGGACAT
>CAYHTC010000136.1:0-6812 GCA_964359445.1 uncultured Sediminibacterium sp.
TTCACCTGATTTGAAATATTTAAGCGCCTCATACACTAATAGGTTAAACAGGGTTGGGTTTGCATCAGGCATATTGCCCTGTATGATAACCGAATGATAAGCTGCCGTGCCTTGTTGTTTCAGCAGGTCAGTATTTTTTAATGAAAGGGTAAAATGTCTGCTGATTGTTAAATGAAAATCATCAATACCCCATGTAGTGATATCTTCTTTTGAAATATTGGCCGTCTTTTTTCTGCCATATATACGCCAGCGGTTATTGTTAAAATATTGCAGGTATAATTTGGCAAGCAGTGAATGAAGTACCGCTTTTTGCGTTTCATCTGCAGATAGGGTAATTTCTGATTGTATCTTTTGTATTATAGGGTTTGGGTCAACAGATGTGATTCTCTCCTGTAAACTGTATTGGTATATCAGACATTTGATTACCTGGTCAGGTAATTTTTTTTGTTTTGCTTTTTGATACAGGGTATTTACTTTATCAAGTGCTGTTCTGGTCAGGTCCTGTTTAATGAGTAAGGTATCTATCCCAATCCATTCTTTTTTAAACAGGGTATCGTTTGTTCCTGCCTGTGAACCCAAAGAAACTAATAAAAGGATAGATATGTATAAGTTACGTAACGCCATGTAAGGGGTTTTCAGTTAAAATAATGGCTATTGTTTAGGATGCAAACCTGCCGGTAATTTCACACAAGGTATGACCGATTAACAAAACATTGTAGTGTTATCATCCCTGATGGCGCTTTGATTGCTTGGTGTGCAAAAAAAAATCCCGATCTGAAAGGGATCGGGATTTTTTATCTGGGCTATATTATTTCTTAAGTATTTCTGCCATTTTTTTGCCAATGTCTGCAGGACTGGCTACTACTTCAATGCCACATTCTGCCATGATCTTCATTTTAGCGGCAGCGGTATCGTCTGCTCCTCCAATGATGGCGCCTGCATGTCCCATACGCCGGCCGGGAGGTGCGGTTTGTCCGGCAATAAAGCCTACCACCGGTTTTGT
The DNA here is from genome assembly GCA_964359445.1 of uncultured Sediminibacterium sp. GTDB lineage: Bacteria > Bacteroidota > Bacteroidia > Chitinophagales > Chitinophagaceae > Sediminibacterium. The sequence continues at coordinate 1,004 of CAYHTC010000136.1, forward strand.
TTTATTGTCCTTAATCCATCGGGCAGCATCTGCTTCCATGCTTCCACCAATCTCACCGATCATGATGATACCGTCAGTTTCAGGGTCGTTCATTAAAAGTTCTATCGCATCTTTGGTAGGGGTTCCAATAATTGGGTCTCCGCCTATTCCAATAGCTGTGCTGATACCCAATCCGGCTTTTACCACCTGGTCCGCAGCTTCATAAGTTAAGGTTCCGCTTTTTGATACAATACCAATACCAATACGGCCCGGCTTGAAAATAAAGCCAGGCATGATACCCACTTTGGCTTCACCGGCGGTGATTACGCCCGGACAATTAGGTCCAACCAAACGGGTATTTTTACCCTGTAAATAATTTTTCACTTTTACCATATCCTGAACAGGGATACCTTCTGTAATACATACTACCAATGCAATACCTGAATCGGTGGCCTCCATGATGGCATCGGCTGCAAAAGCCGGTGGTACAAAAATGATACTAACATCGGCGCCTGTTTTCGCAACGGCATCGGCTACTGTATTAAATACGGGCCTGTCAAGGTGTGAACTGCCACCTTTATTCGGGGTTACGCCACCTACTACATTGGTGCCATATTCAATCATCTGTGTTGCATGAAACGTACCTTCTGTACCGGTAAAACCCTGTACAATTATTTTCGAGTTTTTATTCACTAATACTGCCATGGCAATGATTTCTGTTAATTTGAAATTTGCCGCAAAAATAGGTGAAAACCGCTTTACCTTCCTGATTTTTTGGGGAAATGGGTCATTACGGATTATAATTTATAAAATGCTTTACTGTCTTTGCCATTCCTGGTACTTACTTTCAGAAAATAGGGTCCACGATATAAAGATTCGGTGCCAATCTCTATGATATTATTTCCCTGTGCCAACATTTTCTTTACATTCATTTTTCCCTGTCCGTAAATATCATAAATAGAGATATCAGCTTCTACATTATTATTCCTGCTATACACAGTGGTAACCATCCTGGTTACAACCGGGTTGGGATTAATGCTCAGGATTTTGATGTAATCTACAAATGAGGGTGGTGTATTGATGGAATCCTGCACCACAATATTTTTGCAGGTTTGTGCTTCGCAACCATACAATGTTCTAATGGCTAAACAGCTATTGTAAATGCCCATTCTCGAAAACTCTTTCACAGGATCTACCCGGTTACCGCCTAACTGTGTATTGTCTCCAAATCTCCATTTTCTTTCAATCACGCTATCTCCCTGTAACAGATTACTTACTGTGCTGTTGAATTGTATTTTTTTCAGGCTGATTCTTTTGGCATTGAATTGCACAAACGTGTTACAGTTGGCTGGCCTGATTTCAACTGATGTATAATATTTACTTTCACAACCATTCTTTGTTTTGATTACAAGGTAAACTTTGTATTTGCCGGGTTTTGTATAAGGATAGGATGGTGTAATAATATTACCGGATAAAGAAAGAGAAACTGCACCATCAGCGTAATACCAGGTACGGCTAATGATACTGTCTGAAGGTGTACTGCCTACTGAACCCGAACTATTAAATACAACCAGTGAGTCTTTGATCGAGTAAGTAAAAAATGCTTTGCAACCGGTTGGTATGGGTTTGGGTTCTATCACTACTTTACCTTCATACCTGCTTTCACATCCATTTTTGGTTTTGATAACCAGCAGTACCAGGTATTTACCTGGTTTGGTATAAGGATAAGATGGCGTTATAATATTCCCGGGCAAAGAAACGGAAGTGGTGCTGTCTGTATAATACCAGGTGCGACTTATAATACTATCTGATGGATTACTGCCCATGGATCCTGAGCTGTTGAATACAATCAATGAGTCTTTAATGGTATAAGTGAACTTTGCTTTACAACCGCCGGGGATTGGAATGGTACCTGGTACACTATCATGTATGATGATGTTGATGCAAAATTCTTTTTCACAGCCCCTGGCTGTTCTTACCCTGAGGCATACTTTATATTCCCCATTGTTTTTGTATTCTTTCAAAGGGTTAGCCAGGTTACCATCTATAGAGTGGCTATCTCCAAACTTCCAGATTCTTTGTACAATACTGTCGCCGGTTAAAATGGAACTATGACTATTGAATTGGATTTTTTTCGGCCTCATTTTTTCAAAGCTTACCTGTAAATCTACCCGGCAATTAGTTGATTCGGGAGTGAAAACAACGGTGCTGCAGTATTTGCTCTCACATCCTTTTTTGGTTTTAATACTCAGGCAAACCTGGTATATGCCTGCTTTAGTATAAGCATGTGTAGGGTCAAACCTGTTACCTGTTAAGGCAACTGAGGTATCACCGAAGGTCCATACACGACTGATGATACTGTCGCCGGCTGGTGCAAAGCAACCGGCACTGTTGAATTTTACGCCTGTTGCCAATGAAGTATACGAGAAGGCTGTTTTGCAATAAGCGATACCCGGGGTGAAGGGTAATGGCCTGCAAATGGTAAAATTACTTTCCACAAAATTATTTGGCGTAACCGCATGTTCATGTATGATTTTGCTGCCATTGCAGTTCTCAACAATGATCGAAAGTTTGCGGATATCACCATCGCAGGTAAGTGTATCTATATAATAACCATTTGGATTGGTGATCTTTGTGTGAGATAGTAAACAGCCATGATTTGCGCTGTCTGTACTATATATCTTAACGGTTTTGTTGGCTACTGCGTTATTGGCTGAATCTCTTACATATCCTTTTACAATAACGGTATTCGCCATTAATCCGGATTGTATTATTAATGCAGATAGCAGGCAGGCAATACGTATAATCTTTTTCATAAGATATTGGTTTACTATACCAGATTAGATACCGGGCTATTTTGCATTGCAGCCTGTTAATCCTTCTATTTTTTAAGAGCTATTTACTTTTTGAGCACCTGTTTTTACACAAGTAACTGGTTTTAAACAAACTGTCCTTTGCGGGCCTCCGTATAACATTATGTAATTAGCTTTCTGATTTGGCCGCCAATCCCTACTTTTGCGGCTGCCTGAAAGGGCATTTCATTAAAAAACAAATACATGGCAACCACATCCGACATCAGCCGCGGCCTTATTCTGAAATTAGACGGCAGTTTATATTCTGTAGTAGAATTCGGCGAAAACAAAACTGCCCGTGCAGCCGCCAAGGTATGGGCCAAATTAAAAGGAGTAGATAATAAACGTTCTATTGAGAAAACCTGGAACAGTGGTGAAAACATTTTCCCGGTTCGCGTAGAGAAGAAAGCTTTCCAGTTCCTGTATAAAGATGATTCCGGCTATAACCTGATGAATAATGAGACTTTCGAGCAGATCGCATTGGCCGAGGAAATGATCGATTCGCCCCAGTTTATGATGGATGGATCCGAGGTTTTTGTCTTCATTAATACCGAAACCGAACTACCTATCGGGGCCGAACTACCTGAAAAAATAGTATTAAAGATTACGTATTGTGAGCCCGGCCTCAGGGGCGATACGGCTACCCGGGCCCTTAAAGCCGCTACAGTAGAAACCGGCGCAACTGTGATGGTTCCACTTTTTGTTGAAGAAGGTGAGTTAATACGGGTGAATACAAAAGACGGATCATACATTGAACGGGTAAAAGAGGAGAAATAATTAGTTTACTGCGGCTGGGAACTTTTATTAATTCCAGTGTTACACACTTATTAAAAGGCAACGATGGTTGTCTTTTTTTTCCCCCTTTACTGCCGCTGAAGGAGATTAAAGTGTCTTATCTACAGGAATAAAAACGATAAAATGTGGAAATAAAGAAATTCCATGATTTTATCAAAAAAAGGCTATTTTGCCCCACTATTTGACCAAAAATCACTGTTTTTACCCCTAAAATTTGCCATTTATGGACTTAAAGCAAATTCACGAATTGATCAAAATCATCAATAAAAGTAACATTGGTGAAATCAGTATAGAAGATAAAGATGGTAAAGTAACCATCAAGCAGAAAGAGGAAGCGGTAGTTACTGTTGCTGCCCCGGCGCCGCAGGTATATACTACCGCAATGGCCCCGGCCCCTGTTATTTCGCCCGCTACTCCACCCCCCCCGGCAGCCCCGAAAGCAGACAACCTGATTACCGTTAAAAGTCCTATGATTGGCACTTTTTATCGACGCCAGTCGCCGGATAAACCCATTTTAGCTGAGGTTGGTACTGAAATCACTCCCGGAAAAGTGGTATGCATCATTGAAGCAATGAAGCTATTCAATGAAATCGAAAGTGAAATAAAAGGCACTATTGTAAAGGTGCTTGTGGAAGATGCAAGCCCGGTAGAGTATGATCAGCCTTTATTTTTGGTAGAGCCGGCTTAATGGTAATTTTCAAATTAACAGAATGTTCAAAAAGATATTAATTGCTAATAGGGGAGAAATTGCATTGCGTGTAATTCGCACCTGTAGGGAAATGGGTATTAAAACAGTGGCAGTATATTCTACTGCGGATAAAGACAGCCTTCATGTAAAATTTGCTGATGAAGCAGTTTGTATTGGTAAACCTGCCAGTACAGATTCTTATCTCAATATTCCCCATATCATGGCAGCAGCCGAGATCACCAATGCGGATGCAGTGCATCCAGGGTATGGATTTCTGGCCGAGAATGCCAAGTTCTCTCAGATATGCGCCGACCATGGCATCAAATTTATCGGGCCAACGCCTGAGATGATCTGTAAAATGGGTGATAAGATTACTGCAAAGGAAACCATGATTAAAGCAGGTGTTCCGGTAGTACCGGGTGGGGAAGGATTACTGGAAAGTATTGAAGAGGCTAAAATATTGGCCAGGGTTGTTGGTTATCCGGTTATTTTGAAAGCAACAGCCGGTGGTGGTGGTAAGGGAATGCGTGTGGTTTGGGAAGAATCAGAAATAGAAAAAGCATATACTACCGCCAAAATGGAAGCTGCCGCTTCTTTCAAAAATGATGGAATCTATATGGAAAAGTTCGTGGAAGAGCCACGACATATTGAGATTCAGATAGCGGGTGACCAGTATGGTAATGTATGTCATTTGAGTGAAAGGGATTGCTCTATTCAGCGTCGTCATCAGAAATTAGTAGAGGAATCTCCTTCGCCCTTTATGACCAAAGAACTGCGTCAGAAAATGGGAGAAGCTGCAATTAAAGCAGCATCAGCCATTAATTATGAAAGTGTGGGAACCATTGAGTTCCTGGTAGATAAGCATCGCAATTTCTATTTTATGGAAATGAATACGCGTATCCAGGTAGAACATTGTGTAACGGAAGAAGTAGTAAGCTTTGACCTGATTAAAGAACAGATCAAGATTGCCATGGGTGAACGAATCTCCGGTAGAAATTATGAGCCGCAGATGCATGCCATTGAGTGCCGTATTAATGCAGAGGACCCCTATAATGATTTTCGTCCTTCACCTGGAAAGATTACTGTTTTGCATACGCCTGGTGGTCATGGAGTTCGTGTAGACAGTCATGTATATGCCGGCTATGTTATCCCCCCGTATTATGATTCCATGATTGGCAAACTGATAACCGTTGCACAAACCAGAGAAGAAGCCATTGATACGATGTACATGGCCCTGAGTGAATATGTGATTGAAGGGGTTAAGACCACCATTCCATTTCATCTGCAATTGATGCAGAACGAAGATTTCAGGAAAGGAAATTTTACCACAAAATTTTTAGAATCATTCAAAATGAAATAATTCTAAAGGGCAGGATTTATTTACCACTATCTCCCGGCGGTTGTGCCATTACTGTTGTTATTCGGCATATTAGCCATTAACGTTTTTTAGGAGAGAGACAAAAAAAGCCCCGCTCCTTGGTTTAGGAACGGGGCC
>CAYHTC010000137.1:0-4286 GCA_964359445.1 uncultured Sediminibacterium sp.
GAGGATTGAAAAATATTTTTTCATAATATGATAATTGATAAATTCGTTAATTCAAATAAGAAGATACTCTTTTTTAAGTTGTTGAACCACTTTTTCAATGACATTCTTCACTTCCTGAAGCATGGGAGCAAGTGAGGGACCATCTTCACCGGATTTACCTGCCTCTTCAATCTCACGTATGGCTGTAATCAGTGAACCGATGCCCATGTTGGCGATATTGGGTTTTACTTTATGAGCGAGTCTGCCCATTTCTTTCAGATCGTGCTGTTCATAGGCTTTGTTCATATCCGCCACCAGGCCCGGTGTAAGCTCAATAAACAGGCTGACCATTTTTGTAATAAAGTCCCTGTCACCTCCCGCTACTTCTTCGAAATAGGCGATATTATACAAATTGTCGGCTGATTCAGTGGGTTCAGACATGGGTTCGGGTTTTAGCAAAGGTCAGATATTTTTATCTTCCGGTTATTAAGCAATGGCGGAAGTTAGGATTTCTTCGGAAAACTGTATTGATTTTAAATCATCCATGCCCGCTTTCGGTTAAATAATTATTACAAATAACAATTTTAGTACTATTGTAAAATATACCATCCACCGGCAGGTAAGTAATATGTATCAGAAAAAGAAAGGCATCGATATTATCGGTAAAATACTGGATACCTGCTATTCACATAATCCGGATGCGTTATTTATTATGAGTCTGATGCACCAGTACGAAAAACGGGGCAGCCTGAGTAAAAAACAATTGCAGGGGTTGCTGTCAAAGGCCCAAAAGGTAAAAGAGATACCCCCCAACTGGCTGGGTACGCTGGAAGCAATTATTTTAAAAATGCCTACCCGGTATAAGTCCGTTGACCCTATTGTTCCAACTCCCATTTATAAAAAGAATGAAGAAGCGGGTAAACTGATAGCAGCCATTCTGGCCAAATACCCGGAACATAAGCGGGTATTATTTTTCAAATTGAAATTTGACAATCATGAGATGATAACTGCTGATGAAGTAAATGAGTTAAAAAAATTTTATAGGGTACTGGGATTAACTAAAAATTAAAAATAAAGAATTAATAATTGCCTCTCAAAACCATCCTCTCCTCCTGAACACCAGCACCATATAGATTGGAACAATTAACATCAGGCCTACGGCAATAAAAAATCCGTAGGGGTGATGGATATAGGGAAGCTTATCAAAATTCATTCCGAAAATACCACCGATAACGGTAGCGGGGGCCAGTAAGCAGGTTACTACGGCCATCACTTTCATCACTTCATTCATCTTCAGGTTTACATTACTCAGGTAAAGATCCTGTAAGTTCATCATCATATCCCGATAGTTCTCTGCCAGGTCATTGGCCTGTACAATATGATCGTAAATATCTTTGAAGTATTTGGTGGTTCTCTCTTCTAACAGGTTGCTGTCGCTACGGATAAATCCATTAATGAGATCACGTACCGGACTCACATTTCTTTTGAGTACAATTAATTCTTTGCGTAAACTGTTGATCTCGGCCAGTGACCGGGTATTGCTGCTACGGATGATTTTTTCTTCCAGCATTTCAATACGGTCGCCTAATTTTTCCATCACTAAATAATAATTGTCTACAATCATATCCAGTAAAGCATAACATAAATAATCGGCGCCACTCTGTCTAAGCTTGCTGTTATTGGTACGCAGCTTATCCCTGATAGAACCGAATACATCCCGCGTGCCATCTTCCTGGAAAGAAATCACAAAACCCCTACCCAAAACAATGCTGATCTGTTCTGTTTCTACCGCACCGGTTCTGTCATTAAAATACAGCATATTCAGCAGGCAGAAAAGAACGGGATCCATCTCATCCATCTTGGGCCGCTGGCTCACACTAAGAATGTCTTCCAGAATCAGTGCATGAATATTAAAATGCGTAGCAATCTCTTCTACATCCGCTTTACGCAGGCCGTCTACATTTATCCAGGAAACCGTATTAGTGTCTCTGAAAGAAAAGCTTTCTGTTAAGCTGTCCAGCTTTTTCTCTTCCAGGTGTTGTGGTGTATAATCAAACAGGGTAATGGCTGATATGACGGCTTCTTCTCTATGTGGCGCTACCGTGGGGTTCACCTGAAAAATATCGCGTGTACGTTTAGTATTAAAAAGCGTAAGAACTTTAAAATACCTGATGTATTTATTTTCTGGCATCCCTGAAGGTAAAAACAAGTTTTTAAACCCGGCAAACTTTTCAAAAGCATCAACTCCCTGCCAGTGCAGCCACCATCCTGATCTCGCCATAACTGATCTCTACGGGCAGATTATCCTTTAATTGTTTCAACCCAAGGCGGCCATATTTTGCAATGGCCTGTTCTATCAATTCCTGTTTATCGGCAGGCACTAATTCATGGATGTCAATTTCACCGGTACTAACAAAATAACTCAGGTGCGTTTCAATAGTGGTATGTGCAAGTTGACGGCTTTCTGCAATCTCTGCAATGGTATTTCCGGCACGGTACATTTCATAACTTACCTTTTTGGTATCTGATGCCCCCACACGTGTTGCCGATGCCCGCTTTGCTTTTTTGGGTTGCTTTATATTCATCCTTGAACCCAACCGGTTCTCCTGGCAATAGTCCTGTATCAGCTCTAAAAAAGGCCTGCCATATTTTTCAATCTTGTAGACACCAAAGCCGGATATCTCCGGCAGATCATCCTGCGCTACCGGCAAATAAGTGGCCAGGTCCAGTAAACTACTGTCACTGAAAATAAGATAGGCCGGCACATTCTCTTCGTGTGCTATCCGGTTACGCAATTTTTTCAGCTCTTCAAACAATGGCTTTTCATAGGCGTGTTTTTGATAGATCACGGGCTCATTCGCAATGCTTACCTGTACCGGTGCCGTCAGAAATACTTTTTCTCCCTTAAATAATACGTTCTGACTTTTTTCTGTTAATTGTAAAACAGGAAATTCACTCTCAGATTGTTTCAGGTAATTATACTGCAATAACTCTTTCGTATAATGCATCCATTCTTCTTTCGGCCGGTCTTTTCCTATACCATATACAGATAAAGATTTATGTTCCTTTCTTATCTTTTCACTGTTGCTTCCTTTTAAAATATCTATCATATACCTTACGCCAAAGCCCTGTTTGATGCGATATACGGTACTGAGTATTTTTTGTGCAATTACGGTGCAGTCCTGCAGTTCTGGCTTATGTAAACAGGTATCACAACTGCCGCAATAGTCGGGGGCCTGCTCGCCAAAATAATTGAGCAGGTATTTTCTGCGGCATCCTTTGGTTTCGCAAAGTTGTACCATCTGGTCGAGCTTCTTTAAAAGAATTTTTGTTTGTTCAGGATTATTTTCTACCTGTGCAAAACCACGCAGTTTCATCACATCACCCGCGCCAAAAAACAAGATGGCCTCACTTGGTAAACCATCGCGGCCGGCTCTTCCTGTTTCCTGGTAATACCCTTCAATATTTTTCGGAAGATCGGCATGCACCACAAACCGCACATTACTTTTATTAATGCCCATCCCGAATGCGATAGTAGCTACCATGATTTTAATATCATCTCTCAAAAACAGATCCTGCCTCTCATCGCGTACACTTTTTTCCAGTCCGGCATGATAGGCCGCGGCGCTAAAACCATCTGCCAACAGATCGCCCGCTAATTTTTCTGTTGCATTCCTGCTCAAACAATAAATAATACCACTGTCCTCTTTATGTGCCTCAAGGTATTCGAGCAATGCATCATAATAATTTTTTTTGGGGTTGATATAATAGGAAATATTCGGACGGTTAAAACTGTTTTCAAAAATATGATAGTTGGTGATCTGCAGTTGCCGGATGATATCATCTTTTGTGAGCGGGTCGGCTGTTGCTGTAAGGGCTATCACCGGTATGTTGGGAAAAACTTCTTTCAACTGGCTCAACACGCGATACTCGGGTCTGAAATCATGTCCCCACTGACTAATGCAATGCGCCTCATCAATGGCGAATAAAGAAAGTGGTATTTCCTGCAAAAAATGGAGAAAGGGAATATCGCCACCCACTAATCTTTCCGGGGCCACATACAATAGTTTCAATTCATTCCTGCGCAGTTGCTGCATAATGAATGCTTGCTCCCCACCACTTTGTGTACTATTGAGGAAGGCGGCTTTTACACCACTCAGTACGAGGGCGTCTACCTGGTCTTTCATCAGGGCTATTAAAGGACTTACCACAATAGTAACACCGGGCAAACAGAGTGCGGGCACCTGATAGCAAAGACTTTTGCCACCGCCTGTGGGCATTAGCACCACTGCATCTTTGCCTTGTAA
>CAYHTC010000137.1:4296-6790 GCA_964359445.1 uncultured Sediminibacterium sp.
TTATGCCGGAAGGCCGGATAACCAAAAACGGAGGTCAAAATCTGATGTGGTGTTACGATACCCTTCATGTGTGGTTGGCTATTACTTACCGGAATCATGTATTCATTAATAGCCGCTGCAAGATAATGCCCCAGGGCCGTACATTGGTTAGGGTGTTTATACGTAAATAAAAGGGTGAGTCCCCTGTTTTAGCGCTGATTATAATTCCCGTATCCAGATATTGTGGTAACTCATCGGGTTGCCGCCATCCTTTCCGTGGTCCTGTAAAACGATGGGTAATTTATCGGCATGAGATCTGTATTGTGGCTCACCAATCCATTCTGTATGGCCTTTGATGGCCACATTATTTTGAACCAATATACCATTAAAGAATACCGTAATCCTTGCAGGTGATTGTAATTTACCATCCGAATAAAAAACAGGTGCGGTAAAGATCACGTCATAACTCTGCCATTCGCCAGGTTTTTTTGAAGCATTTACCAGCGGTATATGTTGCTTATAAATACTGCCTGCCTGTCCGTTTACATAGGTTGGGTTATTGTATGAATCCAGTACCTGCAGTTCATATTGTTCCATAAAAAAGATACCGCTGTTACCACGTGCCTGGCTGGCACCGGCAATAGCGGTGGGCTCGCGCCATTCTATGTGTAACTGACAATCGCCGAAGCCCTGTTTGGTAGCGATATTGCCTGATCCTTTTACAACGGTTAATGCGCCATCCTTATCAATTTTCCAGCCCGGCTGCCCGCCCTTTTCTTTTTGCCATTGCAAAATATCTTTACCATTATATAAAATGATGGCATCAGAAGGTGCATCACTATTGGTTTTGCCGGGCGTAACCATTGGCGGCACAGGCTCCCATATTTCTGACTTTGCCGCTTCTTTCGCCAGACTATCATTATTTACCGGTTTCTGTGCAATCAAACTGTTTACCATATAAAACGCGAAACATAAAACAACAATTCTTTTCATAATATTCATTTTATTTCAACATTCAAAATTCCGTGATCAATATTTCCTACAGAGCGGTTATCCCTACGGGATATTTCTTCAATGGCTCATTGCCCTGGCAACCGGTACCCATTATGATATTCCTTTGTTAAATATTTTTTATTGATAGCGTCATCTGTAAATGCCTGCTTACCTGCATCCCAGAATAATTTCTGTTTGGTGCGATAGGCAATATTTCCCATTTGTGCCAAAGAAGCAATATCGGCTCCGGCCTGTATAGGGCATTTCAGGTCTTTCAGGTTTCCTGATTTCACTACATCTACAAAATTCACCCAGTGTTTATCTAAACCGTTATCAATTGATTTTTGAAAAGGTACCATTACTTTACCCGCATTCTTCGCTTCTTCCAATACTTCCCATCCATTTCGGTTTAATACCAGTGTTCCGTTATTACCAATAAAAGCAATGCCATGATCTTTTCCATAATTACCATTACCAATACCCACTGCATGATCCCAGATAATATTAAATCCATCAAACTCATACAGTGCCATCAACGTATCCGGTGTTTCGTCTGCCGAATCGGGTTTGGCAAATTTACCTCCTACGGTTACAATAGAATTTGGGTTGGCTACTTTCATACCCATCAATGCATAGTCGAGCAAATGTACGCCCCAGTCTGTCATTAATCCACCTGCATAATCCCAGAACCAGCGAAAAGTAAAATGGAAACGGTTAGGGTTAAAATCCCTGCTGGGTGCGGGTCCCAGCCATTGGGTATAATCCACACCAGCCGGTACAGGACCATTGGGTTTTACATCGAGGGGTTGTTTCCAGTTGAGGTAACACCAGACTTTTACCGTACGGATATTTCCCAGTTTCCCACTGTGTACATAATCGATGGCATCTGTAAAATGTTGCTGACTTCTTTGCCATTGGCCTGCCTGCACTACTTTATTATACCGTTGCTGTGCCTGCGCCATGGCGCGGCATTCACCAATGGAATTACCCACGGGTTTTTCAACATAAACATCTTTACCAGCCTCGCAGGCATGAATCATTTGCAGTGCATGCCAGTGATCAGGACTCCCTATAATAACCGCATTAATATCTTTTTGATCGAGCAGTTTCCTGTAATCACCGTAGGTCTTCAGTTTAGAACTATCCACATTCCATTTTCCAAGTTCGCCCATTCTTTTGCTGAGCACATTTTTATCTACATCACATAACCCCACCAGGTTTACGCCCGGAACTTTCATAGCGGCGGTAAGGTCCGACCAGCCCATACCATTAATACCGATGGCGGCAATATTCAGTTGATCGCTGGGAGCAACACGGTTTTTAAAATAAGCAAATGCCTGGTTGTGTACAGAGGAACTTAACAAACTACCCCCCGCAACAAAAGCGGTGTTGCGCAAAAATTTTCTTCGGGATGACATGGCGATCGGTTAAGAATTGAAGGTAGAGATTAAGCAGATTTTTTCATAAAAAACATTCAAATTCCCACAGGAACCCATATGCCCTGTAGGGGGCAATGTTTAAC
>CAYHTC010000138.1:0-6780 GCA_964359445.1 uncultured Sediminibacterium sp.
TTGCCGACAGGATGGGTCTTATTAACCGACAAATTCTGCTTCCAAAAACTTTTCAGGAAAAACTTTCTTTAGTGAATGAGATGAATGAGCCTGGCAGATTAGTTAATGATAATCAATCCGTAGGAAGCGGTTTACTGGGCCAATTACCGGAAGAACTGGACGAAACCGGTTTTTTATATATGCTAAAAACATCATTTGAGCTTGCCGTGATTCGACACACCCCTTTATTAGGCAAAAAACTAAAAAAAGTGGCCATTTGTGGTGGTTCAGGTAGCTTTTTAACCGGAAAAGCTATTGCGGCGGGTGCAGATGTGTATGTAACAGCAGACATTAAATACCACGAATTTTTTGATGCGAATAACCGGATCCTGCTGGCAGACATTGGCCATTGGGAAAGCGAACAATATACAACTGAACTCCTGATTGAGATTTTACAGGCTAAATTCCCTACCTTTGCCGTCCTCAAATCAGGAATAATAACCAATCCGGTTAACTACTTTTTGGGGTGAAAGAGGGATTGGTTTATTGAGTATTCCACTCAATAAACCAGTAAATCAACAAACTAAGTAAACCAACAAACTCCATATGGCAGCAGTTAAAGATTTCTCGGTTGAAGAAAAATTAGTAACTCTTTTGAGGTTGCAGAAGATTGACAGTAAACTGGATGAGATCCAGATTTTGAAGGGCGAGCTTCCGATGGAAGTAAGTGACCTGGAAGATGAGATTCAGGGTTTGCAAAGCCGTCAAACACGTGTGGAAGAAGAAATCAATGGCATTACTGAGTTCATTGAAGAGAAGAAAGCTACGATCAAAGAAAGTGAAGGCATGATCGCTAAATATGAAAAACAAAGCGAGAACGTTAAGAACAACCGCGAGTTTGAGGCCATCAATAAAGAAATTGAAATGCAGAAGCTCGAAATAAAGCTGGCAGAAAAACATATCCGTGATGCCAATGAAGAACTGGCAGAAAAAATTAAAACGCTGGAAGTTGCCAAAAAGCAGGTAGCTGTAAAAGATGGTGTTTTAACACACAAAAAAGGCGAACTGCAAAAAATTATTGTAGATACAGAAAAGGAAGAAACACATTTTAACAAACAAAGCGCCGATGCACGCAGTCATATTGATAACCGCTTATTATACAGCTACGACCGTATCCGCAAAAGTTACCGCAATGGCCTGTCTGTTGTACCGGTAGAAAGAGATGCCTGTGGCGGTTGCTTTAACTCTATTCCACCTCAGCGCCAGAGCGAGATCCGTTTACATAAAAAGATCATTGTTTGCGAAAACTGTGGCCGTATTCTGGTAGATGCCGGCCTGAATGATAGTGTGGAAGCCAAATAGGATCGCCGATTACGCTGATTTTAAATATGATTAATAGGATATTGAAGAAAGAAAGAAAGGGTTACCATTTGGCAGCCCTTTCTTATTTTCGGGGTATGATGAAACAACTCATTGTATGCGCTTTACTGGTCGGATTTTATTCAAAGGGCCATACGCAGAAAGTGTATGAGTTCAATAGCACCTGTCAGCAGGCATACCAGGAAATTACCAAACTGAAAATCAATAGCGGACTGGCGCTGATTCAAAAAGCCAAACAACAGAATCCGGATAACCTCATACCCTTATTACTCGAAAGCTATGTTGATTTTTATATCCTTTTCCTGAATGAGGACCCAAAAGATTATCAATCCCGCTATCCTGCCTTTACTGAACGGTATGAGCAATTGCAGGCCGGGCCCAAAAGTTCTCCTTTTTATAATTACTGTTTGAGTACCGTTCGTATACACAGCGCCGCATCGGCTATCAAGTTTGGTAAACTATGGGATGCAGGATGGGATTTCAGAAAAGCCTATCTACTCATCAAAGAAAATAAAAAACAGTTCCCCACATTTGCTCCTAACAACCTGATGTATGGTTCCCTGCAGGCCGTGGTAGGCACCATACCCCAGGGATATAAGTGGATCGCCAGCCTGTTTGGCATGCGGGGGTCGCTTACCGAAGGCATGAACACTGTAAGGGGCTTTATCAATAGTAACGATCCATGGGCCAGGCTATTATTTAATGAAGCTGCATTCATGTATCCCTATCTTATGTTTTATATAGAGAACAAAAAAGAAGAGGCCCTTGCTTTTACACAACAAAGAAAACTAGATCTGGTGAACAATCATTTGCACGCTTATATGGCCGCCAACCTGGGTATGAATAACAAACAATCGGAATATGCAAAGAATGTGATACTGAACAGGAATCAATCAGACGAATACCTGAAAGTAAGCATCTGGGATTTTGAACTGGGATTTACCAAACTCAATCACCTGGAAACCCAGGAAGCGGCCGGGTACCTGGAAAATTTTCTGCATACTTTTAAAGGGAATTATTATGTAAAAGATGCGTACCAAAAATTAAGCTGGTGTTATTACCTGCGGGGAAATTATACAAAAGCGGCAGAAGCAAGACGGAATATTATAAACCGGGGTTCAACAGATTCCGATGCGGATAAACAGGCCCTGAAAGACGCCAAATCGGGCAAATGGCCCAATGTTTTATTACTGAAAGCGCGGTTACTGAGCGATGGGGGGTATCATGCTGATGCCGTTGCTTTATTAAAAGGAAAAACGGAGAATGATTTTACCAAAGAAGAAGAAAAACTGGAATTCGCTTACCGGATGGCGCGCATTTATGATGACCTTGGCAGGGATGATGATGCCATCCGGTCTTATCTGCTTGCTATCCGGTTGGGAAAATACCGTAAAGAATATTTCGCCGCCAGGGCCGCTGTACAAATCGGACAGATCTACGAAAAGAATTCACAAAAATCAATGGCCATCATTTATTACCAAAAATGCCTCGACATGGAAGATCACGAATACAAAAACTCACTCGACCAAAGAGCTAAATCAGGTATTGCCAGGTGTAAAGGGGAGTGAGTTATGTTGATTATACCGGGTATTTGTTACGGGAATTTGTATTTGACTGGAAGGGAAGGTAACTTGCGGGGAAGTCAAAAGTCAAAAGTGAATCGTGAGTTGTGGGAAAAAATTATATACCAATAAACCTTCCGTCATCCAATGCTTCGCAAACTTTTTATACAGAACTATGCCATTATAGATGAGATCGAAATTGATTTTTCGCCGGAACTGACTATTATTACGGGAGAAACAGGAGCGGGTAAAAGTATTCTGATGGGGGCGCTGAGTTTGATACTGGGAGAAAGAGCGGATAGTACCATATTGGTGAACACGCAAAAAAAATGTTTTATCGAAGGCTATTTCGCGGTGGGTGGCAAGAAAACGGTATTGGATTTTCTGGAACAGCATAATCTCGACAGCAATGAAGAACTGGTATTAAGAAGAGAGATCGCTACCAATGGAAAATCAAGGGCCTTTATCAATGATACACCGGCTACCCTGCAGCAACTGAAAACACTGGCTTCGTTACTGGTTGATCTTCACCAGCAATTTGATACACTGGAATTGGGCGACAGTGATTTTCAGAGAGAAGTGCTGGATGCTTTGGCGAAGAATGAAATTAGCCTGGCTGCCTATCAGCAATTATACCAGCAATGGATACTGGCAAATAAAGAACTGGCAAAATGGAAGGAACAGAAAATTGCCTTTCATAAAGAACTGGATTACCATCAATTCCTTTTCAATGAACTGGAGGAACTGGCACTTAAAGAAAACGAACTGGAGGAACTGGATAATGAATTGAAATTATTGAGTAACGCAGAAGCCATCAAAGCCACATTAAACAAAACCTATACAGACCTGAAAGAAAGTGAGCAACCCATTGTTCAACAACTGAAACAACTCGTAAACCAGTTACGTGGCTACACCGGTTTTCATCCCGGTCTTGGCGCTGTACTGGAACGTTTACAGGGTTCACAGATAGAATTGCAGGATATAGCTGAAGAAGTGGACCGTATCAATCAATCTGTTCATTTTGATGAGCAAAGAATTGAGTGGATCAATCTAAGATTAATGGATGGTTTTAAACTGATCAGGAAACACGGCGTACAAAACACGAATCAATTACTGGAGATACAAAACGGATTAGCCGCAAAACTCAGAGCAGTATCAGATATGGATGAACAAATCCTTGCCAAAGAAAAAGAGGCGGCGCTTTTGTACTCCGAAGCCGGCACAATAGCGGCAACCATTTCAAAAGCAAGACATCAGCAGGTAAACCCGCTGGAAGAAAAAGTAAACCAATTACTGATACAGGTTGGTATGCCCAATGCCCGCTTAAAAGTTGAGCTGAAAGAAAATGAGTTAACCCTTACAGGAAAGGATCATATTGATTTTCTGTTCGATGCCAACCTGCCTGCAGGACAGGCAGGCAAAAGCAACCGCTTCGAGCCTATCCGCAAAGTGGCCAGTGGCGGAGAACTGAGCCGGTTGATGCTATGCATTAAATCGCTCGTGGCCCAGTCTATCGACCTGCCTACGATGATCTTTGATGAAATTGACACCGGCATTTCCGGTGAGGCCGCTAAACAGGTGGGGTTTATCATGAAAGGACTGGCATCCGGCAGGCAAATCATCTGCATTACCCACCAGGCACAAATAGCAGGCAGGGCCAATGCACATTTTTATGTATATAAGGAAATTAAAGATGATGCGGTAAAAACCAATATCCGCTTATTAAATCAGGATGAGCGCATCACCATTATTGCCCAAATGCTCAGCGGCGAGAAACCAACAGCCGCAGCATTGGAGAACGCGAGGGAGATGATAGTTGAGGATGTTTATCGTGAGTCGTCAGTCGTGAGACGAAAAAAGTGAAATAATTATTAATTATTAATTACTTTCATAACAATCATCTGTTAATCATAAAAATCATCACTATGCCCTGGATAGAATATGTAGGATTATTTGGCGCCTTTTTAAGTTCCATTACTTTTATTCCGCAGGTATGGCAGGCCTGGAAAACCAAAAGTGTTGGCGACCTGAGTCTGGGTATGCTGCTGATTGTATTTACCAGCGTAATCGTCTGGCTGGTATATGGTTTTTACCTGAACCTGCTACCGGTAATCATTGCTAACTCCATTATTTTTTTATTGTCCATCCTGTTATTGTATTTCAAATTCACATTTCCAAAAAAAGAAAAATAGTTATAGGGGGGTGAAAAATTTTAATACTCATCCTCATTAAACATAAAATCTTCCTGGCTTGGATAATCGGGCCAGATATCTTCAATGCTCTCGTACACCTCACCCTCGTCGTCGAGTTCCTGCAGGTTCTCCACCACTTCCAGTGGTGCACCGCTACGAATAGAATAATCTATCAGCTCATCCTTACTGGCGGGCCAGGGAGCTTCTTCCAGGTAACTTGCCAATTCTAATGTCCAGAACATATTTTACCTTTTAATTTTTTGCAAATGTAGCCGTATAAACGAAACCACCCAACCCGAGTTTTTATCTTTCTGTAAAGAAATGTTCAAAAATTGGTCATTAAGGCCTGTCCTGTTGTAGGTTTGTAGCCAGAATATAACCCCTTAGCCATGCTAAAAGCAGCGAATATTTTCAGAAATTACGGCAGTTTACAGGTACTGAAGGGGGTGGATATTGAGATTCATAAAAGTGAGATCGTTAGCATTGTGGGTTCCTCAGGGGCCGGTAAAAGCACATTATTACACATATTAGGCACCCTTGATAAGGCGGATGAGGGCCATATCTGGCTTAATGGTCAGCAAATTAACCGGCTTTCAGGTAAAAAACTGGCCGCTTTCAGAAACAGCCATATTGGTTTTGTTTTCCAGTTTCACCATCTTTTACCGGAATTTTCCGCGCTGGAGAATGTGTGCATCCCCGGATGGATTGCCGGAAGAAAGAAAAAAGAAGTAACCGGAAAGGCGATGGAATTGTTAACAACTTTAGGACTGGCAGAGAGGGTTCACAACAAACCACAACAATTATCGGGAGGCGAGCAGCAGCGGGTGGCGGTGGCAAGGGCACTGGTAAATAACCCCTCAATCGTATTCGCAGACGAGCCCACCGGTAATCTCGACAGCGTACACGCCAAAGAATTGCATGAACTGTTTGTGCAACTAAGGAATAATTTTCAGCAAACTTTTCTGATCGTTACCCATAATGAAGAACTCGCTGCCATGAGCGACAGGGTTTTGCATATGAAAGACGGGAAGATCATTTAATTAATTTGAAAATGTGGCAATTTGAAAACCGTTACACCCTCGGTTTCCACGGAATTTCCGCTACCTGTAACAGGTAACCAATATAACGGGAGAGAACGAACAGGTAATCACTTAAACGGTTCAGGTATTTAATTACCATCGGTTCAACAAACATTCCGTTCTCCTGCATATTTACACAGCAACGTTCCGATCTTCTGCAAACACACCTGGCTATATGTGTAGTGGAAACCGCTATATGCCCGCCAGGCAATAAAAAAGAGCGCATAGCAGGTAACACATTATTCATGGCATCCATCTCTCTTTCCAATAAAGTAATATCCGCTTCTTTCAAATCCGGTATTTTCATCAAAGGCTCTTTGTCCGGATCACAGGCCAATGATGAACCAATGGTAAACAAACGATCCTGTATCTCTTTGAGAAGTATTTTGGTATGCGCCTCTGTTACATGATCGCTCACCAGGCCAATATAAGAATTGAGTTCATCAACTGTTCCATACGTATCAATACGAATATGACTCTTGGGTACTTTGGTACCCCCTATCAATGAAGTCATTCCCAGATCACCAACCTTAGTATATATTTTCTGTGCCATAAAAAAATCAGGTTTGTTCTACTAATCACCCAAAA
>CAYHTC010000139.1:0-6404 GCA_964359445.1 uncultured Sediminibacterium sp.
CCCAAACATCCGATTTGGATGCAATGCTTACCAATGTTAATCAGTCTTCTGTAACAGGGCAGCCACCAAATTGGTAGTGCAATAAAAGATTTTGTTTACTAATAATTGTTTAATGCAGGCCGTCTAATTTTTGGATGGCCTGTTTTATTTCGCTGCATGAATCACATACTTCTCTGCAAAAAAATCCTCGGGGAAAATTTTAAAAATGGGCATCATCTTGGGCCTGAGTCCGCTTTCAAAAATTTCCTGGGCCAGGTCTCCGCCTTTGAGACAGATCAGTCCATTGGGTAATGCTTTTGAATGATCTTTCTTTAAGAGAGGGGCGCTCCATTTCCAGAGATCCTTCAGCGGGGCCACAGCTCTTGAAATGGCATAGTCGAATTTGCGATTCTTAATTTCCTCTGCACGGGTATGCTGTATAGTGATGTTCCTGATATTGGCCCCTTCACAAACGGCTTCCACTACTTTTAGTTTTTTAGCGATACTGTCTGCCAGGTGAAACTTTACTTTCGGAAAAAAGATGGCTAAAGGTACGCCGGGGAAACCGCCGCCACAGCCAATATCAATTACCTGTGTGCCGGGTTCAAAATTAGCAATGGCGGCAATGCTTAGCGAATGCAATACATGGTGCAAATAAATCGAATCAATATCTTTTCTCGATATCACATTGATCTTCGCGTTCCATTCAGTATATAATGCTTCCAGGGCTGTAAACTGTGCTACCTGCTCTTCAGAAAAATCGTCAAAATATTTCTGAATCAATCCCAGTTTTTGCGGGGCGCTTTCCATATAGCGGGTAGTGTAAAAATATGATAAAAAAATGACCACATATCCAGTAACAGGAACCAGGGTATCAGGTCCCGCTCATTCAGTTTTTTCATGGTTTTTAAAAAAACAACCGACTGTACCAGTAACCGTACACCATATACCGATAATGCCATCCACCAGTTAAAAAAAATGAGGGAAACCGCGAGTAATGGATACACCAGGAACTGCGAAAGGGAATAGAGTCCCAATAAAAATTTATGCTTTGGCTTATAATACCTGCTGGTGGTATAATGACGGTATTTCTGCGTCATCCAGTGACTCCATCTTTTTTTAGGCTCACTCAGGGTATGTGCATCCGGATCAATTACTATCGCGGTATTGTTTGCAGTAGCTACCTGGTTAATAAATAAATCATCATCACCACTGGGTATCTGGTTAATGGATGAGAAGCCTTTATTGCGTAAGAACACTTCTTTTTTATAACTCAGGTTTCTGCCCACGCCCATATAGGGGGTGCCTGCGAGGGCATAAGATAAATATTGTAAAGCGGTATGAAATGTTTCGAACCGGATGAGCTTGTTTAGAATGCCCGGTCTTTTGTGGTAGGCTCCGTAACCGAGTACAATCTCTGTATTGTCGGTATAGGCATCCTGTATTTTCTGCATCCAGTATTCAGAAGCGGGTGTGCAGTCCGCATCGGTGAGTAATAATATCTCATATTTGGCGCTTCTGATACCCATCGATAGTGGAAATTTTTTTCCGCTGATCATCTTCGCTTCCTGGATAAGCTGTATATGATTGATGTTCTTGAATGATTTATTGAATTCATCAATCACATATCTGCCATCATCGGTAGAGTTGTCGTTCACTACCACCACTTCATGGGTGGTTTTATAATCCTGCACTAATACACCGGGCAGGTTCCTGGCAAGATTATCCGCTTCATCACGTGCGCAGATCACCACAGATACGGGGTGCTCATGGCTGACTTCTTTAGCAGGCACTTTATAAAAGGCCAGGCGGCTAAAAAAATACAGGTAATAAAAAACCTGGATGGCGATCACTGTACAAAAAGCATAAAAAAGAATGCTCCATACAACGGGTGGTATCATCATCCGGCAAAAATAGCGTTTTGGAGGGTTAGAGTGAATGGGGTGTGGAAAAGAATAGCGGGCGGCTTTTCCTTACTTTTGCCGGATGGCAGCATTGGAATTTCAGTTACTGGCAAATGCAAAGGGCTCAAAGGCGAGAGCGGGTAAGATAACCACCGGTCATGGGGAGATACTGACGCCCATTTTTATGCCGGTAGGTACCGTGGGTAGTGTAAAAGCCGTAACACAGCAACAATTAAAACAGGAGGTGCAGGCGCAGATCATACTGGGCAATACCTATCATTTATACCTGAGGCCCGGTACTGAAGTGCTGGAAGGGGCCGGCGGCCTGCATACATTCATTGGTTGGAACGGGCCCATCTTAACCGATAGCGGCGGCTACCAGGTTTTTTCTCTGGCAGCTAATCGGAAAATTAAGGAAGAAGGGGTGATGTTTCAATCACATATTGATGGCAGCAGGCATTTATTCACACCCGAATCAGTGATGGATATTCAGCGTAGTATTGGTGCAGATATTGTGATGGCATTTGATGAATGTTCACCTTACCCCAGTGAGTATGCCTATGCTAAAAAAAGTATGGAACTAACGCATCGCTGGCTGGACAGGTGTTTTCAGCGATTGAGTGAAACGCCGGACAAGTATGGCTATTCTCAGCATCTTTTCCCGATAGTGAAGGGAAGTACCTATAAGGATCTTCGAAAAGCTTCCTGCGAATACATTGCTTCCAAAGGGGCGGCGGGTAATGCGATTGGCGGATTGAGTGTGGGCGAACCGGAAGAGATGATGTATGAATTTACTGAACACTGTACCGATCATTTGCCTGTTGCTAAACCCCGTTATTTAATGGGAGTGGGCACCCCATGGAATATGCTGGAGTGCATTGATCTGGGTATTGATATGTTTGATTGTGTGATGCCTACCCGCAATGGCCGGAATGGCATGTTGTTTACAACGCAGGGTGTTATCAATATAAAAAATAAAAAATGGGCAACCGATTTTTCTCCTGTTGATCCGGGCCTGCCTTGCGAAACCAGTCAATATTATTCCAAAGCCTACCTGCGTCATTTATTTGTTGCCAACGAAATCCTGGGCCTGCAACTGGCCAGCATTCAAAATCTTGCCTTCTACCTCTGGCTCATGGGAGAAGCCAGGAAACATATACTGGAAGGAGATTTCAGTAGCTGGAAAAAAGAGATGGTTATAAAAGTTAAACAAAGACTATAAATCGAAGAACCCTACCACTTATAACCTGCAAATTATAACTTACAACTCCCTCCTGTATCTTTGCCGGGATAACCTATCATGAAGAAAATCGACCGGTACATACTAAAGAAGTTTCTGACCACCTTCTTCTTCGCCATTTTCCTGTTTTCTATCATTGCCGTGGTAGTGGATGTAAGTGAAAAAACGGATGATTTTGTTAAGTCGCAACTGGGGCTTAAGCGGGTACTTACTGAATATTATGCCGGTTTTATACCGCATATAGTGGCGTTGCTGTTTCCTTTATTTGTATTTATCGCAGTGATTTTTTTTACCTCTAAGATGGCCGGCAGAAGCGAGATTATTGCCATCCTGGCCAGCGGTACTTCTTATTCCCGATGGTTACGGCCTTACTGGATCGGTGGTATTATCCTGGCTGTTACCCTTTGGTTCGCTAACCAGTATGTAGTACCCCGTGCCAACCAGGTAAGAGGGGCTTTTGAAGCCAGGTATATTGATGGTAATAATTCTTATAACAGCCTGGTGGCGCCGCCCAGCAATATTTATTTAAGGGTGGATTCATTTACGTTCGCCGGTATTTATACCTATGATACGGCGCTGAAAAGGGGCGGTCCCATTTTTTTATATAAGGTGGAGGGCAATAAAGTGGTGCTGAATTCGAGGGCCGATGTGATCCTTTGGGATACGGCAGGCAAAAAATGGAAACTCGAATCATTGGTTGAAAGGAAACTGAATCCTTTGAATGAACAGGTTACTATTGAGTTAAGCAGGGTGATGAATTTTAATTTTAAACCTTACGACCTTAGCCGCGACAAATACACCAAAGACAAACTCACTTCTCCCGAGCTGGACCGGTTTATACGGCTGGAAGAATTGCGCGGTTCCGAGGGATTGAATGAATTGAAAGTGGAACGCTACCGCCGTGATGCAACCTGTGTAACGGTACTCCTGTTAACACTTATCGGGGCCATCGTGGCCGGGCGAAAGGTGAGGGGTGGCAGCGGGGTACACCTGGCAGTGGGTTTTGTGGTGGCGGCATTATTTATTATTACCGACAGGTTCTCTACCATTTTCTCTACCAAGGGTAATCTGCCCCCGTTGTTAGCTGCCTGGATACCCAATATTATCTTCGTTTTTGTAGTGGTTTACCTATATCGCAAAGCGCCGAAATAATTTTATCATTATTTCAACAACCTTCATCCCTTTTGTTTTGTTGTGGATGGCAACTTGTTTTACCTTTATCGCATTTAGGAAAGGCTTTTCTGATATGTCCTGCCTATCTAAGTATTATGTAAGCTTATCAATAAAAAATCAGTCATGGAATTAATTAAAGAGCGGTTTAAAGTAAAAGCAGATGCCTCGAATGTAGAAATTAAGGAATTGCTGAAGCAGCATGGTGGCAGAAAGATCGGAGAAGTAACCCTGGCACAGGTTTACCAGGGTATGCGTGGCATTACCGGTTTGGTAACTGAAACCAGTTTGTTGGATGCGCAGGATGGTATTCGTTTTCGTGGATACTCTATCCCGGAATTGCAGGAAAAATTGCCCAGGGCCCCTAATGGCGGGGAACCACTGCCTGAAGGTTTATATTACCTGATGTTGATTGGCGAATTGCCAACAACGGAAGATGTGGCCCATATTACCAATATCTGGCAACGCCGCAGTCATGTACCCAATTATGTGTTTGCCACTATTGATGCATTGCCCATTAGCGCGCATCCCATGACCATGTTTGTTACCGGTGTGATGGCGCTGCAAACAGAAAGTAATTTTGCCAAAGAATATTCTAAAGGCATCAGTAAGTCGGATTACTGGAACCCGGCTTTTGATGACACGATAGACCTGATAGCCCGTCTGCCACGTATTGCCGCGTATATCTACCGGAGAAAATATAAAAACAGTGAACATATACAACCCAATGGTTTGCTCGATTGGGCAGGTAACCTGGCGCATATGATGGGGTTTGAAGATGAAAGCTTTAAAGAGCTGATGCGTTTATACATGACCATTCATGCCGATCATGAAGGGGGTAATGTATCGGCATATACCACACACCTGGTAGGATCCGCTTTAAGTGATCCATTCCTGAGTTATGCAGCCGGAATGAATGGTTTAGCCGGCCCTTTACATGGATTGGCTAACCAGGAAGTGATTAAGTGGATCTATGAGATGCAGGAGCAATTGGGTACCGATGAACCAACCAGGGAACAGATAGCCGGCTATGTTCAAAAAACATTGTCCGATGGTAAAGTAGTACCCGGTTATGGCCATGCCGTATTGCGCAAAACAGATCCACGTTTCACCGCGCAAATGGAATTTGGTAAAAAGCATATGCCGGATGACAAACTGGTGAATACGGTTTGGAATATTTATGATACGGTGCCACCCATTTTGCAGTCGCTCGGCAAAATAAAAAATCCATGGCCCAATGTAGACGCCCATAGTGGCGCCTTATTGGTTCATTATGGAATGGTTGAATATGAATTCTATACTGTTCTTTTTGCCGTTAGCCGTGCATTGGGTGTAATGGCAAGTCTTTGCTGGGACAGGGTACTCGGCTTCCCCCTCGAACGCCCTAAATCGGTTACTACCGAATCGGTTAAGTTATGGCTGGAAGGGAAAGATGAGATTTGGGAATAAGCGATTCAGACTGCTAATCACTATCAATGATCATATATGTCTGCCGGAGTGTTTGCTTTGGCGGACTTTTTTTTCTCCGAAAGTCTCCCGGCAGGGGACCTTTAGATTTGCGGTTGAGAATTACCAATGCCCCATGGCGCAGTGAAAATGATGAGTATATCCGGTTGGTTGAGAAGGGGAGGATTCCTTTATAACTAAAATTTTGTCATACACCCCTGAGCCTATACATTTGCACTCCACATGGGGGGTTAGCTCAGTTGGCTAGAGCGCTTGCATGGCATGCAAGAGGTCGTCGGTTCGACCCCGATACTCTCCACTTGATAATCAAAGACTTACATATAAAATGTAGGTCTTTTTTGTTAAAGGTAAAACTTGGGTAAAACCAACTTTCAAGTAGTAAGGGCAATAGAAAATAGGTTAACCTGAGATTGTTTTTTATAAAAATTTAATCGCAAGTAAGAACTGGTTAATTCCGGTAAGATTCTATTTTTCATTGGCCATCTGTTCAGCATTATCCCATCAAATGATTTCCCTATATTAAATTCTGAATCTTCCTGCCTTTATGAGTTATACGCAATTGTCGCATCTGAGTTACCCGCCGAAAGTCGCTGCATTTGTATTCAGGAAGGACGCCCGAAGGGAAGCCTGCTACCCCACTAAAG
>CAYHTC010000139.1:6414-6766 GCA_964359445.1 uncultured Sediminibacterium sp.
TACAGGAAAATAAACGGGGGCATAAAAGAGAATATGGCTTTTTGATTCCTTCGCGAAGGCGAGAGAAATGTATTTATCGGAGCCGAAGCGAAGGAATCAAAAAGTTAAGTTAGCCTTGTTTTTTTATAATTTTCCGATTTTCGACACCGTATTTACCGCAAGATCCTTAAGTATTTACCGCAGGCAACCCAACTCTGACACAGTAAATTCATTTACTAATGAAGTCCTTCCTGACCAGGGGGGATCACTTCGTCAATGCGCATTGGCAAAATAATCCCCCCTTACACAAATGCTTAGCCACTAAGCAGATGCGCCAACTGCGCATAACATGGTATTGCAGCTATTGGCGTTG
>CAYHTC010000140.1:0-6757 GCA_964359445.1 uncultured Sediminibacterium sp.
TAATATAGTTTATATAGAGGGTTCAGTCAAATCTCCCGGAAAATTCGAGTTGCAAAAAAACAAAACTGTTAAGGATCTCATTGAGACCGCTGGCGGATTGTTAAATGACGCCTTCAAATATAAAGGAATTATTAAAAGACAGGATGAAAACCTCTCTACCTATTCGACTTCGATTGATTTAATGAATAACGATACAAATAATATCAACAAGGCCTTAAAAAGAAACGATATAGTATTGATTTATGCGTATAAAGATTTTAACGACACAAAAAATATTATAGTAAAAGGAGAGGTTAGAAAGCCAGGTGATTATCAATATTTTAAAGGGGTAACATTAAAGAGCATTCTATTACAATCAGGCGGAATAACTGATAAAGGCAATAAAAAAGAAATAGAAATTGTACGTAAAAAAATAAATATTGATAAAAGAAATAAATCTCAGAATTATAATGACTTAATAAAAATAAATATTGATAGCAACTATTTATATGAAAAAAGTGATGATATTTGTCTTGAAGAAAATGATATCATTACAATAAAGATTGACCCTTCCATTGTAGAAAATAAAACTGTCTATATCTCCGGTGAAGTAATGAATCCCGGTTATTATACTTTATTAAATAATGAAGAAAGGTTGACGGATTTAGTTAGCAGGGCTGATGGATTTACGGCTTATGCTAATATTGAAGGTGCCAGAATTTTTAGAAAAGAACGGAAAGAGATTGATGAAAGTACAATTAATTACGAAATTAAGTACCTGCAAAAATTGTATAATATTGATTCAGGCTACTTGAAGAGGGATTCTTTGAATAGAAGTGTTTTGATGAATTATAAAAATATTATTATAGCTTTTGAAAAAGCGATGGGAAACCCTAAAAGTGAAAATGATATAATCTTACAAGACAAGGATTCAATATTCATTCCGGGGCATATTAGTACAATAAAAGTTGAAGGTGAGGTTTTTAATAAAGGCTTATTGGTGTTTATACCAGGAAAGAATTTGAAATATTATCTAAATCAAACTTCGGGCGTAACAAGAAATGCGGATAAAAGCAGAATATTTATTGTAAAACAAAATGGGGAAGGCTTAAAAACGCGTAGTTTTTTTGGACTTTTTAAGAAGTATCCCAAGATTACTCCCGGGTCAATCATCTATGTGCCTCCAAGATATGACAAAAATTCACTTGCCGGATTATCAACTATTCTTGCAAAACCGGTTAATTCAGTAGTAAGCACATTAAATGGGTTGTCCAACACATTATTATCACTTTATCTTATAAAAGGTCTGTAAACTTTACCTATATTAAGCCTGAAATAAAAAACCGCGTTAAGAATAACGCGGTTGATACATCATGAGAAAAAATTGAATTACAGGTCCGCTGTTTTTAATTTCTTTGGAAATTTGATATCGGTTATTTGTGTTTTACCGGCCCGCTGGTAACTGAGTTTGATGCTGTCTCCCTCTTTGATATTTTTCAGGGTTGCTTTCAGGTCGTCAACAGATGTGATGGGTTTGCCATCTATTCCGGTGATCAGATCCTCTTTCTGTAAACCGGCGTTGGCGGCTGGTGTATCTTTATCAACCTCTAATATTTTCACTCCTTTCCCTTCCTCTAAATCCTGGATCTGCAGTCCCAGTCTGGGTTTACGGTTAAAGTTGAATTCCATGCCATTAAACCCCGGGAAGTTGGGTGTCTCAATATTAAAATGGTCATTGTTGTAATTGAACCCCCTGATATCTGTGTAAGCATTCTTACCTAACAGGGCCTTTGTGGTAGCTTCTTTTCCTTCCCGCAGGTAGGTAATGGTTATGGTATCTTCCGGTTTGTATTTGCCAATGGCATTAAAAAGGTCATCGCTGCCTTCTATTTTTTCGTCACCGATTTTCGTAATAATATCTTCTTTTTTCAATCCTGCTTTCTCCGCGGCAGATTCTTTCTCCACGGAATTTATTTTAGCCCCCTGATCCGTTTTTGCGGTTACAACACCCAGAAAAGCACGGTTGCCTGCCGGTGAAAACCCTTCTCCGAATACCCTGAGATTGCCCATTGGGCCTATCCGTTTGCTTATTTTTGCCGATAGATGGCCGGGGCTTTTTTCATTCAGAACCTCGATATCAATGTCTTTCAGGTCTTCAACCGGTTTTCCATTCACGGTTACTTTATCACCATCAATAACAATGGTCATTTTCTCTGTTACCGCTCCTTTTTTGCGGATGATAATTTTTTCCTGTGTTTCTTTCTGAGCCTTTTCTTTGGTTTGAGCAGTTGCACCCAGGCTAATACAAAAGGAAAGCAGGGCAACTGGTAGCATTTTCATTTTCATATCGGTAAATTTTGATGTACGAATTTATTAGTAGATCAAATGTAGCCGATTTTTTAAATACGAAGTTCTTCGGAAATGTTAAAAAAGGGTAATGATCCGGGAAAAGGGGGGGATTTATCCGGCAATCAGCGCTTTCACAGTATCTATCACCTGTTGAAGGTTACTGGCATCCTGGCCGCCTGCAGTGGCTAAAGTTCTTTGTCCGCCGCCACCGCCTTTGATCAATCCGGCTACCTGCTCTTTAATCATTTTTGGCGCCTCCAGGTTTTTAGCAGTACTAATTGTTTCATCCAGTAAAATGGCTACCTGCGCTTTGCCGTCTATAGCGGCTGCCAGCACTACAACATAACCGGTGAGGCATGCTTTTAATTCGAAACATAATTTTTTAAGGCTATCGGCATTACTTACGTCTACAACAGATCCTATAAATGTGATACCATTGATCTGCTCTGTTTTCTGTAACAGCTCCTGTTTGATTGTGCTGAGTTGTTTAGCTTCCAGACTTTCTATTCGTTTTCTTAATTCATTGTTATCGGCAGCCAGTGTTTCAACGGCTTTACTGAGTTCTTTGGGGTTCTTCAGGGTTTCACGAATTACACGAATTTCATCGAATTGACTGTTCACCAATTCTTCTGCGGCTTTGCCACTGACCGCTTCAATCCGGCGAACACCGGCAGCAACGGCTGTTTCGTGTTTTATCTTTAAGAAGCCTAATTCACCCGTGGCGCCCACATGGGTACCGCCACATAATTCAACAGAATAATCAGGATCCATGATTACCACCCGAACCTTATCGCCATATTTTTCTCCAAACAGGGCCATGGCGCCAGTGGCAATGGCCTCATCCTTACTCATTTCTTTTATATGAACGGGAATGTTTTCCCTGATCTTTTCATTGACAATGCTTTCTATCCGGGCGATCTCTTCTTCAGATACTTTGGCAAAATGGGAAAAATCGAAACGGAGTTGTTCTTCATTTACCAAACTGCCTTTTTGTGCCACATGGTTGCCCAGCACTTTGCGCAGGGCAGCGTGTAAAAGATGCGTGGCGCTGTGGTGTACAGTGGTAGCTTGTCTTTTATGCATATCCACTTTTGCCAGTAAATGCGCGTGAATATTGGCAGGAAGGGATTCTGTAAAATGAATAACCAGGTTATTATCTTTCTTCGTATCGGTAACGGAAATAATTTCTCCATCGAAATTGAGTGTGCCTGTATCACCAACCTGACCGCCGCTTTCGGCGTAGAATGGGGTAGCTTCCAATACCAACTGATAGGCTTCTTTTCCTTTGGCTTTTACTTTACGGTACTTGACCAGTTTGCTTTTTATTTCAACCGAATCGTATCCCACAAATTCAGAAAACCCGTCTTCTATGAGTACTACCCAGTCTTCAGTATCAACGGCGCCTGCCGAGCGGCTACGGGTTTTTTGTAGCTGCATTTCTGACTCGAAACCCTTTTCATCAATCAGTAAATTATTTTCTGCTGCAATTAAGCGGGTAAGGTCTATCGGGAATCCGAATGTATCAAATAACTCAAAGGCGGCTTTGCCCTCAATCAGTTTGCCTGACGTAGCGATGATATCATCTATCCTTTTTAAGCCCTTGTCCAGCGTTTTCAAAAAGGCGTCTTCTTCTTCCTTCACTACCTTACTTACAAAGTCCGGTTGTTTGTGAAGTTCCGGAAATACATTTTCAAATTGACTGGCCAGTAACGGGAGCAATTGAAACAATAAAGGTTGCTTATAATCAAGGTAGGTATAATAATAACGAACAGCCCTTCTCAAAATTCTTCTGATTACATAGCCTGCGCCGTTATTGGCCGGTAATTGCCCATCCGCAATGGTAAAGGCAATAGCCCGGATATGGTCTGATAGTACACGAAAAGCGATCGCCTCTTTACTGTCACTATCATCATATTTTTTACCGGTGATCTTTTCTATGGCTCCAAGGGTGCCGGTAAATACATCGGTATCATAATTGCTCTGCTTTCCCTGCAGCACACGAACCAGTCTTTCAAACCCCATACCTGTATCTACATGTTTGGCAGGCAAAGGTTCCAGCGTTCCATCCTTCAAACGGTTGAACTGTATAAATACATTGTTCCAGATTTCTAATACCTGCGGATGGTCGTTGTTGACCAATGTTCTTCCATCCACTTTTTTTCTTTCCGCATCGGTTCTGCAGTCTACATGTATTTCGGTACAGGGGCCACAAGGACCTGTATCGCCCATCTCCCAGAAATTATTTTTTTTATTGCCCGGTAAAATCCTGTCTCCTGCTATCCATTTTTTCCATTCCGCTAAAGCTTCCTCATCTTTTGGTAATCCTTCTCCGGCATCCCCTTCAAATACGGTTACATATAATCTGTCTTTATCCAGTTTATATACTTCGGTCAGCAGCTCCCAGCTCCAGGCAATGGCTTCTGCTTTGAAATAGTCGCCAAAACTCCAGTTGCCCAACATCTCGAACATGGTATGGTGATAGGTATCTACGCCTACTTCTTCCAGGTCGTTATGTTTACCGCTTACCCGTAAACATTTCTGGGTGTTGGCGATACGGGTACTATCCGGTTTTTTATTGCCGAGAAAATAATCTTTAAACTGGTTCATGCCTGCATTGGTGAAGAGCAGGGAAGGATCATTCTTCACCACAATAGGTGCAGATGGAACGATCTGATGCCCTTTGGAAACAAAAAAATCAAGAAATTGTTTGCGTATCTCGGAGCTGGTCATCATTAATCAGAAAATTTTAAACAAATAGTTAGGTTCTTAGAAACTATATTTGGTGGCCTTTTAAAGGGTAGCAAAGGTAAGGAATCGGGGCGTGATTCACGACCAACGGTTTACGCCCTGCCATCAGGCACTGCCAACAATGAAAAAAGTAAAATACTACTACAATACGCACACGCTCCGCTACGAGAAGCTGGAAACGCCCCTGCGCGTGAGGTTATTGCAGTTGATTGGTTTTATTGCTGCTTCCATTGTTACCGGATTGATCATTTTCGCCATCGCTTTCCGGTATATAGATTCGCCCAAAGAGAAATACCTGCGCCAGCAAAATTATGACCTTACCCAGAATTACAGTGTATTTATGGAAAGGCTCAGGCAGTTGGAACTGAAGATGGATGAGATAGAGAACAGGGATAATACTGTTTACCGTTCTATTTTTGGATCGCAACCCATCCCGGACAGTGCCCGTATTAAAGACATTGAACTGAAGAAGGAAGTGAAACTGGTTCAGAGTATGGGTGAGTCGGAGCTGGTGCAAAGTATTGCGGTACAGTTGAATAATCTCTCCCTGAGAACGGCCTACCAGGTTAAGTCGTTTGATGAAATAGTGGAAATGGTGAAAAATAAAGAAAATTTACTGGCTGCCATCCCTTCGATACAGCCGGTAAGTAATAAGAACCTGAACCGTGTTGCTTCAGGTTTTGGGTACCGGATTGATCCGGTATATAAAGACAGAAGGGCGCATATGGGGCTGGATTTCACTGCTCCTATGGGAACGCCTATTTATGCTACCGCGGATGGAAGGGTAAAAGATGCCGGGTATAATACAGGTGGTTATGGTAACCGGGTAGTAGTCAATCATGGGTTCGGTTATGAAACATTATATGGACATATGGTACGGATCAAAGCCAGGGTTGGCGAAACGGTGAAGCGTGGTGAGGTGATTGGTTATGTGGGCAATTCAGGTAAGAGTACGGGTCCGCACTGTCATTATGAAGTTCACCGGAATGGTATTCCGGTGGACCCTATCTATTATTTCTATAATGACCTTACGCCTGCACAGTTCGACAGGATATTGAAACTGGCAGCGGCAAGTAACCAGAGTTTTGATTAAAAAATTTCATTTGTGGAGCCCGGCGTAAAACGATATTTACAACGCATTCTGAATACCATATCCGTTTGGCTGGTATGGATGTTGGTAAACAGCACACTTGGTATCAAATATGCATTTGCATATATTGATAATGGGGTTACTGCGGGTAATATTATTTTTTATAGTTGGCTTACCATAAGCCTTGTTGCATTTATCTGGTGGGTTATCCGTATTTGGAGTAAGCCGATTGATTATGATGCGTAGGACTCCGCTAAAATACCTTCTTGCGGGTATTCGTATGCCGTAGATTTTTCTTATTTTCAACTACCAAACCATTTCATCCCACATGCAATTGAAGTCAGTTTCAAAATGGATTGTTATAACCGGAACATTGCTGATATGGACCGTGAAGTTTATTATCAGGCCTTTTGTTCATGTGCCGGATGTAATGAAACCTTTGGTGGGGTTTTTGCCCAATCTTATTGGATCTTTTTTACTGCCTTTTGGAGCCTGTTGGTTTTTTCAGCGATATTTTAAATTGCAAACACCGGCTGATCTCATTTATACCTGTTCCTTCGGATTACTGCTGGTTATTATTAATGAGTACCT